>JAUPTR010000018.1 GCA_030917985.1 Pseudomonadota bacterium
AAACCGCCATGAATGCACCTTATGATCTGCAACTGCCGGACGTACAATCGCAACAACTGGAACACGGCCTGGCCATCGACGAAGTGGGCGTGAAAGACGTGCGCTACCCGATCCGCATCCGCACAGCCAACGGCGAGGTGCAGCACAGCATTGCCTTTTTTGATATGTATGTAAGCCTGCCGCCCAGCGATAAAGGCACGCACATGTCACGTTTCATCGAGATGCTGGAGACATTCGACGACAGTTTCAGTCTGGAGAATTTTCAGCAATGGCTGGCACGCATGGTGCAGCGGCTGGAAGCAGAACAGGGCATGGTGTCGGCGAGCTTCCCCTATTTCATCAGCAAGCAGGCGCCGGTGTCGGGCGTCAGCAGCCTGATGGATTACGAAGTGAAGCTGGTGGGCCAGTTCCACCACTTGCGCGGGCACCAGTTGCAGATCAATGTGCAGGTGCCGGTAACCAGCCTGTGCCCTTGCTCCAAGCAGATTTCGGCCTACGGTGCGCACAACCAGCGTTCACACATCAGCATCCGCGCCAATGCACGCACCGGCCTCAACATCGAGTCGCTGATCCAGATCGCCGAGCAGTCGGCATCTTGCGAACTGTGGGGATTGCTGAAACGGCCCGACGAAAAATTCGTCACCGAACGCGCCTACGAAAACCCCAAGTTTGTTGAAGACCTGGTGCGCGACATCGCCCACCGCCTGATGGACGACCCGCGTGTGGGCAGCTTTGAAGTGAGTTCGGAAAACTTCGAATCGATTCACAACCACTCGGCGTTTGCCCGCATCCGTCACGCCAAGCCTTGATCCACTTGCGCTTTACGCCCGCCTGACACGCAACACCGATCCCCTCTCAGCCCACTTCGTCAGGCGGGCTTTTCAACAGCAAACAGGCAGGCTGCAAGGCCCGCTGGCATTGCCTTGCAGCCCGGCCTGCAAGCCACGCCAGATGGGGATTGCAGGCCGGGTTCAAAGCGTGTGGATAAACGATTCATAGTCGGTTTCCTTCTGCTGCAGCAAACCCACCAGCAAGGCAAGCGAAGCGGCACAGGCATCCTTCGGCCCGGCACGGCGCTCCTCTTCCAGCATCAACTGATACAAGCCCGCTGCGGCATCCACGGCCCCGCGCGACGGCTTGCGCCGCACCGAAAAATAGCTGTCCACCTGCCCCTGTTCATCATAAGAAGGCGTGACATTGGCAAACACCCAGTAAAATCCGCCATCCTTGGACATGTTCTTGACGTAGGCAAAACACTCCTGGTGCTGCGCCAGCGTATCCCAGAGAAACTTGAACACCCCGCGCGGCATGTCCGGGTGGCGGATGATGTTGTGCTGCGCGCCCAGCAACTCCTGCTGGCTGTAGCCGGAAAACTCGATAAAGATTTGGTTGCCGTAAGTGATGCGACCTTTCAGATCGGTTTTGGAAACGATGAAATCATCATCGCGCATCACACGCTCCTGGCGGGTGGGAACAATGGTTTTGTTTTTCACGCAAATACCCTGACAGATCAAAGATTGGAGAATCGCAGGGGAAGCACGGATCGACACGGCAGGCGGCATCAGTAGCAAGAAGCCAGGCGGCAAGCCAGCAGCAGGATAGATCGGGCAAAATGCACATCAACCCCGCCCGGCCACCACACATCACCACGCAGCCAATCAATCACGGATTCCCGGGGAGGCGCGCTATGCGCGCACCACTTCAATCTAGCAAATGTCCGGGCGGATGGCCGGCCGGTTTGTGCAGGCGGCAAAAAAGCAGGCAGATCGGGCCTTGCGTTGTATAAGGCCCAAAACAAAGGCGGGCCACTCGGCCCGCCATTTTTTGTATTGCAGACCGGCAGCGTGCTGCCGGTGGCGGATTATGCGCCCACACCGGCGGCGGCTGATTTGGCCACCTTGACTGCGGTTTCGGCTACGGCATTCAGCTTGTCCTGCGCCTGACCGGAGGCGGTTTTCACCACTTCCTGCAGGGTTTCCATTGCCTTGGTCGTGTCATTGACTGCAGTTTTCACCGAGTCCACCAGCTTTTCCGAGCCCATCGGCACGTGGCTGAGTGCGGTTTCCACCGATTCGAGAAACTGTTTCTGCGCCTGGCCAATCTGTGCCTGGGCAATGCTGGCGCATTCGCTGTTCATGTCCGAAACGATTTCGTACAGGCTGCGATTGTAAGCTGCAGCCTTTTCTGCCAGCGGCTCCAGCGCCTTTGCCTGCAGGCGCGACAGCGCCTTGACGTCTTTCACGCTCAACAGCTCGTGTGCGTGGCCGGTGTGGTGTTCGAGCGAAGCCTTGGCTGCCTGCAGGTTCAACTCTGCAATCTTTTCGACAGCGGCGAGCGCATTGCTGGTCATTTCGTGCATGACAATCAACTGCGCCTTGTGTGCGGCAACGATTTTATCCAGATTCATTTTGATGTCCTTCCAGACGGGCTGTACATTCAGCCATGCTAGCCCCGGCGTGTGACAAGAACGTGAACAATGGCACATCGGCATAGGGGCGGTCAGTGTTTGTCGAGGTAGGCAATACCCAGTACCTACTACTTCTCGTTCAGCACCGAAGCGACCTATCGCGGCCTGCTCAGCGGCTGGCAATATCCGGAACTGAGCATGTTCCTGCCGTTTCAGCCGCTGGCCATGTTCATGGGCACCTACACCCGCAAGCAGGCAGACAAGGTGATGATCGACAGCAGCTGGTGGCAGAACGACGGCATTGTCAACACCCGCAGCATGCGCGCACCGGCCGGCCATCCTTCGGTCAATTTCAACGGCACGCCGGCAAAAGGCAGCTGGAACCACATGGGGCTGTACAGCAGCTGGGATCACTTCGATATACAGGGCTTGTTCTGCGCCACCTGCAATATCAACCCGATGCATATCCAGCATGCCAACCGTCTGAAAACCCTGAATTGAGCAAGTGACACAAGCGACAAGCCGGCCTTCATCGCCGGCTTGTCGCATTTGTGCACAGAAAAAGCGCCAAAACCCTGCTTTATTGTGACTTTTTCCGATCAGCAACTATAAATGAAACGACCCTGTAGCCGAAATTGGTTACAAGCCGATTAAAACATCGAGATTGCATTGTTTCCTGATTCCCTCACCGCCCTGATCATCGACGACGCCATGACTGTGCGCCAATCGGTACGCACCATCCTTGGCCAGCTCGGCATCACCCGTGTCGATACTGCATCCAGCATCGGCGAAGCACGGCGGCGCATCGGCAATGGCTGTGCCGACATCATCCTCTGCGACTTCCATTTTGGAGCCGGCACCACCGGCCAGGAGTTTCTCGAAGAACTGCGCCACAACGGCGCCCTGCCACTGTCCACCGTGTTTTTCATGATCACTGCCGAAGCCTCGTATGAAAAAGTGGTGTCGGTAGCAGAAATCGCCCCCGACGATTATCTGCTCAAGCCGTTTACCAGCGGGCAGCTGGGCGAGAGATTGCTGCGCGCATGGCGCAAGAAAAAGTTTCTCAATCCCATTTTCCGCGAAATCGAAGCCAATCGCCTGGAGCAGGCGGTGTATGTGGCGCAGGCACGTCTGGAAGAAGGCGGCCCCTTCCGCTCGGATGTGGCGCGCCTGCTGGCCGGGATTCTGGTTGAGCTCGGGCGCAACAGCGAAGCCATGCAAATTTACGAAAAACTGCTGCAGGACAAGGTGATCCCCTGGGCCAAACTCGGGCTGGCCAAGGTTTACAGCAGCACCGGCCGCCAGGCTGAAGCCGAAAAGATCATGCAGACCATCGTTGAAGCCAACGATATGTACGTCGACGCCTACGACCAGCTGGCTGCACATTACATCCAGGAAGGCCGCGAAGCCGAAGCGATGCAGGTGATGGAAAAGGCACTGAAAGTCACGCCGCACAACCTCGATCGCCTGCAGAAGGCCGGGCAGATGGCCTATCGCCTGGGCGACAACGAAAAAGCCCGCCAGTTTCTGGAAAAGGCCGTGGCACATGGCGGCAATTCCACACTGCTGGATATCCGTTCGGTGATGTATCTGGCGATTGCCAGCTATGCCGAAGGCAAACACCGCGAAGGCGACAAGATGCTGCACCTGATGCAGGGCCTGGTGGAGCGCCAGAGCGGCTACGACAAACAGGTGTTATACGACCTGACGCGGGCCGCGCGTTGCTGGGCCACGCAAAAACCGGACGAGGCGATCCTCACCCTCAGCCATATCGCCGAAGCAGTGCACGACAAACGCATCGACTTCGAACTGGCCACTGATTTCATTTCGGTATGTGCCCGCATGACGGCCGGCGAAGGTGTGGTGATGGACTGGATTTCGCGCTTTGCCAAACGTTTTGCCACCAGCCGCGTGGCGGTGGAAAAGCTGGAGTTCGCCGCCACCCACAGCAAAGAGCTGCACGACATCATTCATTTCGTGAATCAGGAAATCAACCAGATCGCCAACCATGGCATGACACTGGTAGTGGCCAACCGCGTGCGCGAAGCGGCCGATCATCTGGTGGAAAACGCACTCGCCAGCCACAACAACCGCCTGCTGCTGGCCGCCGCCAATGCCTCGATCCGCTACGCCAAAGAGCTGACCGACGATGCCATCAGCTACTGGCACAAGGCCAGCAAGGCCACCGACTTGCTGCAGGCGCAGAACTACGACAGTGCCACCCTCGAAGCATTGCAGCAAGAACTGCAGATCCTGCAGCACCGCATCAAAAGCCGCGCAGCCTGAACCCGGCCCGCACCTGCCTCTTCCCAGCCGCACGGCTTTACGCAACAATCCGGCCCATGGCCAACGTACTCGATCTCGCCGCTCAACCCAAACCCGTCCGCGACCGGCTGGCCCGTCTTGGCATCATGCAACCGAACAATTTGCTGCTGCACCTGCCGCTGCGCTACGAAGACGAAACCCATCTGTACCCGATCAGCGATGCGCCGCTCGGCCAGGGCGTGCTGGTGCAGGGCACGGTGCTGCACAGCGAAATCCAGTACAAACCGCGCAAACAGCTGATTGCGCAGATCGAAGACGCCAGCGGCGCGCTACATCTGCGTTACATCCATTTCTACCCGAGCCAGCTGAAACAACTGGCGCCAGGCAACACGGTGCGGGTGCTGGGCGAAATCCGGCGCGGCTTTTTTGGCGATGAAATGGTGCACCCCAAGGTGCGCGTGGTGCGCGACGACAGCAGCCTGGCCGAAGCGCTGACGCCGGTTTACCCGACCACCGCCGGGCTGTCGCAAAGCACGCTGCGCAAGCTGATCGACATGGCGCTGGAAAGCCTGCCGCTGAACGACACCCTGCCCCCCGCCCTGCTCGACCGGCTGAACCTGCCGGCGTTCGGCCCGAGTGTAAAGATGCTGCACCACCCCTCGCCGGAGCTGCCGCAGCAAGTGCTGGACGAGCGCACCCACCCGGCGTGGCAACGGCTGAAATTCGATGAGCTTTTGGCGCAACAGCTGTCGATGCGCCAGGCCTACGCCGCGCGCCGAGAACGCAGTGCACCGATACTCAAGGCCAGCAGCCTGCTGCAGGCGCAATTGCTGGCCAGCCTGCCGTTTCCGCTCACCGGTGCGCAGCAACGGGTGCTGGCAGAAATCGCCGCCGACCTGCAGCAACCCTATCCGATGCAGCGACTCTTGCAAGGCGATGTCGGCAGCGGCAAAACCATCGTCGCCGCGCTGGCGGCGTTGCAGGCGATCGAATCCGGTTATCAGGCAGCCTTGATGGCACCAACCGAAATCCTTGCCGAGCAGCATTACCTCAAGCTGGCGGCGTGGCTGGAGCCACTTGGCATCAGCGTTGGCTGGCTGGCCGGCAGCCTGAAGAAAAAAGCCAAGCAGGAAGCCATCGAACAAGTGGCGCAAGGCCGTATCCAGCTGGCCATCGGCACCCATGCGCTGTTTCAGGATCAGGTGGAGTTCGCCAAACTGGGGCTGGCGATTGTCGACGAACAACACCGCTTTGGCGTGCACCAGCGGCTGGCGCTGCGCAACAAGGGCGGCAGCCCGCACCAGTTGATGATGAGCGCGACACCAATCCCCCGCACCTTGTCGATGAGCTATTACGCCGATCTCGACGTATCGGTGATCGACGAACTGCCGCCGGGGCGCACGCCGATTGTCACCAAACTGGTGAACGATGCGCGCCGCGATGAAATCGTCGAACGGGTACGCCTGAAATGCGCCGAAGGCCGCCAGGCCTATTGGGTGTGTCCGCTGATCGAAGAATCGGAAGTGCTGCAATTACAAACCGCCATCGACACCCACGTCTATCTGGCAGAAGCACTGCCGGAGCTGACCGTGGGCCTGGTACACGGGCGCATGAAAGCCGAGGAAAAAGCCGCGATGATGGCGGCGTTCAAGGCCAATGAAGTGCAACTGCTGGTGGCGACCACTGTGATCGAAGTTGGCGTGGACGTACCCAACGCCAGCCTGATGGTGATCGAACACGCCGAACGCATGGGTCTGAGCCAGCTACATCAGCTGCGTGGCCGCGTCGGCCGGGGCGCGGCAGAAAGCAGCTGCATCTTGCTGTTCACCACCCCGCTGTCGGACACCGCCAAGGCGCGGCTGAAAATCATCTACGAAAATACCGACGGCTTTGAAATCGCGCGCCAGGATTTGCAATTACGCGGCCCCGGCGAATTCCTCGGCACCCGTCAGTCGGGCGTGCCGATGCTGCGTTTTGCCGATCTGGAGCGCGACAGCCATCTGCTGGACAGCGCCCGTGAAATCGCCGACGAGCTGCTGGCCAATGATCTCGCCACCGCCGAACGCCATCTGCAGCGCTGGATGGCCGGGCGCGAACAACTGCTGAAAGCCTGACGAAATTCAGCGTCGCAAGACAAAGAGCTTATCAAGGTCTATAACTATTCATGCAAGGCCTGTGAAATGAAAGTGCCATATCGGTAAAACTTAGGCACATGCTTTAGCCACATCCGCAGCTCATGACCTTATTCACATATACCCACTCTAAAATAAACCCAATATATTTGGCTGCAGGAGTGCTGGCATTAATTCTATCAGCTTGTGCATCCACTCCGATGGAAGTGCTCCCAGACGCGCTAATAACAAATAATCTCAGTAAATCCATCAAGACGATTACCTACCGTTCCTGTAAGCAATCTCAGGAACGGTGGCTCACGTTGGAAAAAACATCGATAGCCGTCGGAGCAACCTTAAAACTTGCCCTACCCGAAGAATGCGTCGATTTACAAGCTATAGCGAGTGATGGGCGGATTGTTGGAACACAATTATCCGTGAAGCGCCAGTATCCATTTCGCTGGAAAATTTACTAACCGCCCGAACCGAATGATGGAGAGATTTACATGCGTATTTTGTCTTGCACAACTTTGCTTGCAACAAGCATTCTGCTCACTGGATGTTCTAATCACTACTTGCTGAGTTCGCAATTTGTCGCAAACACCCAGACAGGGACCCCTCCTGAAATTATCGAAACCCCTTTCTATCTAGCCGAACGCAAAAATATCCGTACAGTTGCAGTAAGGGCACCAGATAGCTGTTCTAATCGCACCGCCGATGAGGCAACAGGAGGAGCGGCATCCAAAGGTACAATTCTACAAACCAACTGTGGCGTTGAAATGGCTGAAGTAGAAAAAGCCTTAACCAAAATGGGATACAGGGTTATTTCATGGAAAGTTCTGGCACGAGAAATGACCAAGAATCAATCGGCTACAGATAGTGCAGCGACTTTGGGAGCGGAAGTCATTTTCCAAATAAACTCTCTGGAGAAATCGCAAAAAACATTGGGTAAAGATGCACGTTGGGAACGTAAATATTTTCTTTCAAATGATAAAGGAAATAAAATAGAGGAACGCGCATTTGATGATGCAACACGCGCACATTTCAAGCGTAGCTACCTAGATAACTTTGAAAATCGCATAAACCTTCGGCGTCAAGCGGTAACCCTAGATGCTAATGCCGTGTTCGTAAAAACGGGCGAATCAATATG
>JAUPTR010000138.1 GCA_030917985.1 Pseudomonadota bacterium
ACCGCGTCGGACTGAAGTCCGACCTGCAAAAACTGCTTATTTTCGCGCCAGTGCGCCACACCCCGCGCCCACATTGCCCTGCAGCCACGCCTGCAGACCGCTACCAGAGCGGCATGCAGGCCAATAGACGGTGCAATCAATAGCACTGTAGTTGCCAGACGTCTGCGCTGCAGCGCAAATAGCCCCACTTGCCTTCGTACCAGTCTGGCAATACCCAGCGCCTGTACTCATTGGCGTCGAGATGCTGCGTGTGGCATGCAGGCCGGTGGGTGTGGCCGTGGATCAGGTCGGTGATGCCGGGGAAACGGGCAAACAGGCTGGCCACCGCGTCGGCATTCACATCCATGATGGCGGCGGCTTTTTCCTGCTTCGAGGCTTCGCTCTTGCGGCGCAGGTCTTCGGCGATGGCTTTGCGCACTGGCAGCGGTTGGGAGAGAAACTGCGCCTGCCATTGCGGGTTGCGCACCATCTGGCGGAATTGTTGGTAGGCGACGTCATCGGTACATAGTGCATCGCCGTGGCTGATGATGGCCTTGCGTCCATACAGGTCTATTTCACAGGGATCCGCCAGCAGCGTCAGGCCGGCGGCCTTGGCGAATTCCGGGCCGAGCAGGAAGTCGCGATTGCCGTGCTGCAGATACAGGGTGCCAACCTGTGTCGACATTTGCTGCAGCAGGCCGATGATCCGGGCGTTGAACGCCTCGGAGGCATCATCGTCGCCCGCCCAGTATTCGAAAAAGTCACCGAGGATATAAACGGCATCCGCGCCCGGCGCGACATCGCGGCAAAATGCCTCGAAGCGGGCAACGGTTGCAGGTTCGTCTGCATTCAGGTGCAGATCAGAGATGAATAGTGTATGGGGCATAAGCGGCGGCGGGCGGAGAGCCGCGATGGCTCTCCGTTCAGGCAGAAAGATCAGGCGAGGACTTCAGCTTTGGTGATTACCACGTCATCCACCGGCACGTCCTGATGGAAGCCTTTGGAGCCGGTTTTCACCTTCTTGATCTGCTCAACCACGTCCTGGCCTTCCACCACTTTGCCAAATACGGCGTAACCAAAACCACGCGGGTCGGGCGAGGTGAAGTTGAGGAAGTCGTTGTTGGCGACGTTGATGAAGAACTGGGCGGTAGCCGAATCCGGATCCGGCGTACGGGCCATGGCAACGGTGTAGGTGTCGTTTTTCAGGCCGTTTTGTGCTTCGTTCTTGATCGGATCGCGACAAGGTTTCTGCTTCAGGCCCGGCTCGAAACCACCGCCCTGGATCATGAAACCATCAATCACGCGGTGAAACACGGTGCCGTCGTAATGGCCATCACGCACGTATTGCAGGAAGTTTTCTGCCGACAGGGGTGCTTTTTCGCTTTCCAGCTCAATCACGATATCGCCGTGGTTGGTGGCAAGTTTGACTTTGGATGACATGCTGTTCCTTTCTTCTGCGGGCAAGCTGCCCGTTACTGACTGATAACTTTGACTTCTTCGATCACCACGGGCGATTTGGGCACATTCTGGTGCATGCCGCGATCACCGGTCGGCACGGCAACCATCTTGTTGACCACGTCCATGCCGCTCAGCACCTTGCCAAACACGGCATAGCCGTAGCCGCGCACGTCCGGCGAGCGGTAATCGAGGAAATCGTTATTGTTGACGTTGATGAAAAACTGCGCCGATGCCGAATGCGGATCGGAGGTGCGCGCCATGGCAATGGTGCCGGTCTGGTTTTTCAGGCCGTTATCGGCTTCATTCTTGATCGGGCCACGCGTGGGTTTTTCATTCATGTCGGCGGTAAAACCGCCCCCCTGGACCATGAAACCGGGAATCACCCGATGAAAGACGGTGTTGGCGTAGTGGCCGCTTTTTACGTAAGACAGGAAATTGGCCACGGTTTTCGGCGCTTTTTCCTGATTCAGTTCGAGCTTGATCACGCCCAGCGAGGTTTTCATCTCGACCACCGGATTGGCGGCCAGCGCCATGCTCAACGGTGCGGCAAATACTGCGGATACCAACAGCTTGTGAAACAGTTTCATTGTTGCTCCTGAATGAACTCGGAATACGGCCGGATCAGGCCGCACCTTCAAAGACGATTTTCCACGAACCCTTTTCCAGCGACCAATACTGGCGCTTTTTGCTGACGCTGCTGCCACTGTCGGAATGATGGGTTTCGTCGAAAGTCACCACCGCCATCGGCTGCGCCGCCGGATAACGCACTACGCTGAGATTGGCCAGTTGCAGTTTACCCGGCTGGGCGAGCTGCTGCGCCTGCTTGCGCTGCGCCAGCCAGTCTTGCGCACGCATGCCGCGAGTGCGGAATTCCGGAGAATAATGGCTGATGAAACGCTCGGCGCTGCGGCTATCCCAGTCCTTGCGCCAGTTGTCCAGTTGCCGGGCAAGTTGCTGGCGATCTTTTTGCCAGCGTGCCTGATCTACCCACTCGATGCGGTCGCTGATCACCACCGTGGTCTGGCCAGCCTGCAGATACTGGCTGACGGTTGCCATGTCCTGATTGGTGAGCACCACGCAGCCATTGCTGGCCAGTGGCGGGCGGCTATAGGTGTCGCCAGGCGTGCCATGCAGCCAGATGCCATGCCCTTTCCGGCCGTTGATGCGATCCCACTCGTTGGGATAGTTGAGCGGCCAGGCGCCAACACCAAACAGCTCGGCGGCCTGGGTGCCCACCGATTTGTTGAGGGTTTCACGCTCCAGCTTGCCGGTGACCACATACACGCCCAGCGGCGTGCGCTGATCGCCTTCCTTCTGCTTTTCGTAGCCTTTTTTGCCGATGGTGATGTAGTAATCGGAGTGATAACGCGGCACACCCTTGTCGTTGCGATACACATACAGACGCGAACGGCTGGTATCCACCAGCAGCGCATATTGCTGGCTGGCCGGCATTTCCAGCAGTGGAGCGGGAATGGTCTGCGTCGGCGGTGGCGCCTCATAACGCGACAGACGCACCAGTGCCTCATGCCGCAAATCCTGTAACGCCTCGCTCGGTGCACCTTCTACATTGCCAAAACTGCTGAGCGGGCGGGCACGCGCCAGCAGCAGATCGCCTTTGATCAAATGCGCCAGGCGGTAATTGGGTTCAAGCTGCAACAGGCGATCCAGTTGGCTCAGCGCATGATCCAGACGATTGGCGCGGATTTCCTGCAGCGCTTTCACCAGCATGGTTTCCGGTGTTTGCGGCAATAGCTTGCCCACATTGAAGGCCCGCCCGAGATCAAGCGGCAAGGAGCTCATCGAGTTGGCCGGATGCGGCGCAACATAGACCACGCCCGCCAGGCAGGCGAACAGTTTCAGACTGGTCCGGAATCCACTGCGTTTTTTCCTGTACATCAACGCTGCCACCAATCAACGTCCCACACGTTCTTCGACAATCAGCCACTTGCCATTGTTCTTGGCCAGCACCAGCGTTTTGCCGGTTGAAGATTTAAGGCTGTCGGAGCGATAGTGCTGGGTAAAGGTCACCACGGCACGCCCATCCTCGTTGAATTTGATTCTGGGGCTGTCCACATCGACATCAATCTGCTTCGGCCGGCTGATCCTGTCCTTGCGCGCAGACTCCCAGCCGCTGCGCGATTCGCCTTTGGGCGGCTGAAACGCCTTGCCGTAATACCCGAGATAGGCAGGCACTTTCTGGTCTGACCAGGCTTGTGCCCAACCGTTGACGGCGCGCAACACCTCGTCGTTTTCAGCGTCCGGCTCGTCGGCAGCCTTGGCTTTCACCTCCGGCTTCGGTTCAGCCTTGGTTTCTGGCCGGGTCTCTGCCACTGTGGCGGGTTTGGCCTGCGGCAACGCTTTGCCGGCACTGGCAGCCGGAGCGGCGGCCACAACGGCAGCCGGCTTCACTGGCGGCGCCAGCGGGATCGGTGCGGGCGCCTTGGGCGCAACGGCAATCGCCGCTGCAGGTGCAGCGCTGGCGGGTGCCGATGACTTCGGCGCCGTAACACCAGTCTGCGTAAACAGTTCGCGGATCAGCGAAAGCTTGGTTTTGGCTGCTGCATTGTTTCTGTCCAGCTGCAAGGCCTTGTCATAAGCCTGGCTGGCCATCTTGGCATAAATATCACCCAGGTTTTCGTGGGCCACGGCATAGCTGGGGTGGGTTTGAATCGCCATTTCCAGCGCCTGGCGCGATTTATCCAGCTGATTCTGCGATGCATACAGCACCGCCAGATTATTGTAAGGCTCGGGCAGCTCCGGATAATCCTCGGACAGCTGCGTAAACACCCGGATTGCATCGCTGGTTCGGCCCAGCTCCACCAGAATCAGGCCTTTCTGGAAACGCACCTGTGCATCGCGCGGATTACTGGCCAGAAATTTATCGGCACGCTCCAGCGCTTGCGGGTATTGGCCTTGTTTCACCAGCTTGACAATCTCCTGCTGCTCACCGGCAAACACGCTGCTGGACAAGAGCAATGCAACCGTCAATGCGGGCAGGATGCGACGAAGATTCATAGGGGGCTCGAAACAGCGATAAAATTGGAATAGGAATTCTAACAAAACTCAGCGCCCACCACTACGCGAACACCGCGTCAGATGAGGATCGGGCTCAATTACATCTAGCCGATAGCCCCGCACTCTGCCATGACACCGACGACTCAAGCCATCCTGCTGCTGATTTGTTCCAACATATTCATGACCTTCGCCTGGTATGGGCACCTGAAGAATCTGGCTGGCAGCCCTTGGTACATCGCGGCAATGATCAGCTGGGGCATTGCGCTGTTTGAGTATTTACTACAGGTTCCCGCCAATCGCATCGGCTTTCAGAGCATGAATCTGGCGCAACTGAAGATCATTCAGGAAGTCATCACACTCGCCGTGTTTG
>JAUPTR010000139.1 GCA_030917985.1 Pseudomonadota bacterium
CCAGTCGCACGATGCACCTTCGGGGAGCATCGGCCGTCCGCTTCAACGCGCTCTGGTTAGCAAAGAACAAAACCATGAAGCGCATGCTTTTTAACGCAACCCAGGCTGAAGAGCTTCGGGTTGCCATTGTTGATGGGCAAAAACTCATCGACTTCGACATCGAAACTGTCGGCAAGGAACAACGCAAGAGCAATATCTACAAAGGCACCATTACCCGTATCGAGCCGAGCCTGGAAGCAGCGTTCATCGACTACGGCACGGATCGCCACGGCTTTCTGCCGTTCAAGGAGGTAGCGCGAGCTTATTTCCTCGGTGATCACGAAGGCGGCCGCGCACGCATTCAGGATGTGCTGCGCGAAGGCATGGAACTGATCGTTCAAGTGGAAAAAGACGAGCGCGGCAACAAGGGCGCAGCGTTGACCACGTTCATCAGCCTCGCCGGCCGCTATCTGGTGCTGATGCCCAACAATCCCCGTGGTGGTGGCGTTTCGCGTCGCATTGAAGGCGAAGAACGCAACGAGCTGCGCGAAGTCATGGGCCAACTGGAAGTGCCGCAAGGCATGTCCATCATCGCCCGCACCGCCGGCATCGGCCGCAATCTGGAAGAACTGCAGTGGGATCTGAACTACCTGCTGCAACTGTGGCGCGCAATTGAAACCGCCGCAGTTGGCCAGGGTGGCCCGTTCCTGATCTATCAGGAAGGTAGCCTGGTCATTCGCGCCATCCGCGATTACTTCCAGCCGGATATCGGCGAAATCCTGATCGATACTGAATTCATCTACGATCAAGCCCGCCAGTTCATGGGCCACGTGATGCCGGCCAACGTCAATCGCGTCAAGCTCTATAAAGACGACGTGCCGGTATTCTCGCGTTTCCAGATCGAACACCAGATCGAAACCGCCTACTCGCGTGAAGTGCCGCTGCCGTCGGGTGGCGCGATTGTTATCGACCACACCGAAGCACTGGTGTCGGTAGACGTGAACTCGGCCCGTGCCACCAAAGGCTCGGACATCGAGGAGACCGCAACCCGCACCAATCTGGAAGCGGCCGACGAAATCGCCCGCCAGTTGCGCCTGCGCGACTTGGGTGGCCTGATCGTTATCGACTTCATCGACATGGAAAGCAGCAAGAACCAGCGTGAAGTCGAAAACCGCCTGAAAGACGCACTGCATCACGACCGTGCCCGGGTACAGATCGGCAAGATCTCACGCTTCGGCCTGCTGGAACTGTCGCGTCAGCGTCTGCAGCCAAGCCTCGGTGAAACCAGCCACATTCCCTGCCCACGCTGCCACGGCACCGGCTTCATCCGCGGTATCGAATCGTCGGCATTGCACATCCTGCGCATCATTCAGGAAGAAGCAATGAAGGACAACACCGGTGCGATCCATGCACAGGTGCCGGTCGATGTTGCGACCTTCCTGCTGAACGAAAAACGCGCAGAAATCTACGCCATTGAGGCACGCCTCAAAGTCGGCGTAGTGCTGATTCCGAACATTCATCTGGAAACACCGCATTACAGCATCGTCCGTCTGCGTCACGACGATCTGAACCACGCAGATGAGCAGCAGCCATCGTACAAGATGATGGAAATGCCGGCAGAAGAGGCATCCGGCTACAAACACAGCCCGGAAAAAGCCAAACCGGTTCGTCAGGAAGCGGCCGTCAAGGGCATTACCCCGACCCAGCCGGCACCGGTTGCGGCTCCGGTAGCGGAAGCCAAGCCAGAGGCCAAACCAACCATCATCAAGAAGATCATTGGCTGGTTCAAGGGGCTGGTAGAAGAGGAGCCGGTTACCGAACCGACACCGCAACCGGTTGCCAAGCCACAGCAACGCAATCCGCAGCAGCGCCAGCGTCAGGATGGTCGTCGCGACCGTCAGGACAACCGCCAGCAGCAGGAACCGCGCCGCCAGCAGGGTCGTCCGCGTATCGAAGAAGAAACGCCGAACAACAACCGCCAGCAACGTCCGGAACGCGGTGACCGCCAGGAACGGGGTGAGCGCAAGGAGCAGACACAGGCAGATAGCCGCCCGGCGCGCCAGCCACGTCCGCAGCAACCACGCCAGCAGGAAAACGAGAAGCCGGTAGAACTGAACCCGGAACTGCAGACTGCAGCACCGGCCGAAGAAGGCGGCGATACCGGTGAAAGCCGCAACCGCCGTCGTCGTGGCAATCGTCGCGGGGAGCGCCGTGGCGAAGGTCGTAGTGAAAACGACAATGCAGACAATGTCAATGTGCTTGCCGATCAGCCGGCTGAAGCAGGCGACCCGGTGGAAGCGGCACCGGCGCGTGAACCGCGTGAGCCACGCCAGCGTCGCGAGCCGCGTGAACCACGCGAACCGCGTCAGCCACGTGAACGTCAACCTCGCGCGGAAGGTGAAGCTGCTGCGGCAGAGGCTGTGGCCAACACACCTTCGGCAGTAGCAAGCGAAGCTCCTGCAAGCATCGCCAGCGCACCGCAAACCGTGACACAAGTGGTAAACGAAGCGCCGGCTGCCGCTGCAACGACAGCACCGGCAATATCAGCACCTGAGATTGTCGAGCAAACACCAGCAGAAGTGGTCATCCCTATCAAGGCTACCCCGGTTGCCACTGCACCTGTACCTGCGCCGGCCGCCCCCGTGATCGACAAACCGGCACCTGCAGCAGCACCGGAGCTGAAGATCGCAGCACCGGAAGATGTTGGCCTGCAGCAGGTGGCGACCCGCAGCGCTGTCGCAGAAGCGGCCCCCGAATTACCTGCCGAAGCGTCGCAGCAACGTCGTCGTCGCAACACTGTACGCAGTGAAGCGGCATCCGAAGTTGTGGAACTGGTGCAGATCGAGACTCAGGGCAACACTGAAACCGGCAGCACCGAGGTGGCTCCGGCAACGGAAGCGCACACCCGCAGCCAGCGCAACCGCAGCCAGTCTGACAATGCGGCAGCAGAGCCTCTGGTGCAGATCGAAACGCAATCGACGGAAAAGCAGCACGGATAAACAAACGTTGTAGTCAAAAAAAGCCACGGGCAGATGCCTGTGGCTTTTTTTCGTCTGTGTGGCACACACCATGTCGGGCCGGGCAAGGCCTCCATCCCCCAAGGATAAGACTCTGGAACGCGGCACTGAAGACAGATGAGGCGGCGAAGCAAATGGCGACGCCGCAATCAACAACATCGACACATAGGCCACAAGGCGCATGGATATTGGCTTGCAGGCGGGCCTGCAAGGCGCACCCGGATTGCCCTGCAAGGCAATGATCAAGCGCCGGTTTGCTGCGTGGCGCTGATCAAGGCCTCCATTTCTGCAGCAGAAACGGGGCGACCAAACAGATAACCCTGACCATGGCGACAGCCCTGCTGCAGCAGGAACTGGCGCTGTGCCTCGGTTTCAATGCCTTCGCCCAGCACCGTCAGATTCAGGCTGCGCGCCATGGCAATGATGGTGCTGACAATCGCGGCGTCATTGGGGTCAGTGGCAATGTCGCGCACAAACGAGCGGTCGATTTTCAGCACATCCAGCGGATATTGCTTAAGGTAGCCAAGGCTGGAATAGCCAGTACCAAAATCGTCCATCGACAGGGTAATACCGCGCTGTTTCAGCGACAGCAACAATGCCCGGGTACGCTCCGGCTGCTCCATCGCCAGCGATTCGGTAATCTCGATATCGAGGCAGCCTGGTGGCAAGCCGCAATCATCGAGGATGCGGTTGATCTGCTGCGCCACATCGCCCACGTGCATCTGGCGTGCCGAGAGGTTGACCGCCACACGTTCCACCGGCAGCCCTGCCGCACGCCACTGGGCAAGCTGACGGCAGGCCTCCAGCATCACCCATTCACCAATCGGCACGATCAGGCCGGTTTCTTCCGCCAACGGGATGAACGCCATCGGCATCAGCAAGCCCAGATCTGCGCTTTGCCAGCGCAACAAGGCTTCGACTCCGACAATCCTGCCACTATCCAGCTCGACCTGCGGCTGATAATGCAGCACAAACTCTTCCCGTTCGATGGCGCCGCGCAGGCGGCTTTCCAGCAGCAGCCTTTCCATCGCCCGCGCATTCATCTCCTTGCGATAGAACTGGAAAGTGTTGCGCCCGGCCTCTTTGGCACGATACAACGCCACGTCGGCATTCTTGATCAAGCTATCGATCGCGCTGTCGTCGCAATCCTGTGGATAAATGGCAATGCCGATGCTGACCGAGACAAACAGGCTGTGGCCATCCAGCTCCACCGGGGCACGCATCACATCAATCAGTTTTTCAGCCACGTCCACCAGATTGTCGGCGTGCTCCAGATCGGCAATGATCAGCGCAAATTCGTCCCCCCCCAGCCGTGCCAGGGTATCGCCCTTGCGCAAGAACGACTGCATGCGCCGCGCAGCCGCCTGCAGCAATCGATCGCCCATCGAATGCCCCAGTGTGTCATTCACCGTCTTGAAGCGATCCAGGTCCATATACAGCAGGCCAAACGAATGCCTTTCGCGCATTGCACCATTGGCCATCACCTCGATGCGGTCGCGGAACAGGCGCCGGTTGGGCAATTCGGTAAGCGGATCGTAAAACGCCAGGTGCCGGATGGTGGATTCGGCAAATTTTCGCTCGCTGATATCTTCGGCAACGATCACGTGATGGCTGATGGCACCCAGCGGCTGCCGCACCGGTGCCACCGTCAGCAGGCACCAGAACAACTCACCATCCTTGCGCCGCAGATTCAGTTCGCCATGCCATTCTTCACCCTGCAGCATGGCACGCAGCATGCCAAGCAATGCCGGGCGCGAGTTTTCGTCCAGATCCAGCATGCTGATGCCCTGACCCACGATTTCGGCTGCCAGATAACCGGTGACGTGTTCAAAGCGGGAGTTGACGTAATCGATCACGCCATTGGCGTCGGTCATCATCACGATATTGCCGCTCTGCTCCACAGCCAGCGACAGTTTCTGCAGCTGATCATTGGCACGCTTGATTTCGCTGATGTCGGTCAGCGCCGCGATCAGGTGGCCGTATTTTCCCGGCCCACCCGGCAACACCCAGTTCATCGCCACATGCACCACCTCACCGTCCAGCCGACGATATTCGGTATCGCTGCTGAACTGGTCTCGGCCCTCGGCCAGGGCTCCCGCAATACGTGCAAAATCACGCAGCGAATTGGCGGTCATGATGTGCCTGATTTCACGCCCCAGCTCTGCCACCGAGTTTGCCCCCAGCAATTGCAGGGTGCTACGGTTGACATGCGTGATGCGCACCCGGCGCCAGAACTGGTAACAGGCATCACGATCTGCCAGCAGATGTGCGGTGATATCGGTGACACCGGCAGCCAGCAGCGTATCGACATACGCCATGGCCTCGCTCATATCCTCCTCCCACAGCGAAACCGGCGCATGCTCGAACAACTGGCGATAGGCGGCCTCGTTGTGGGCCAGCGCGGCCTGAATCTGTTTGCGCTCCGAGATATCAATGGCATAAAACATGCCACCGCCGCCGGGCAGATACGCAGAGCCAACCAGCACCGGGCGCAAACTGCCGTCATGCTGGCGCATGTTCAGCTCGGCAGGCTCCGACTTGCCATGCGCCAGCAACTGCTGCCGGATCAGCCTGATCGCCGCTTCGTCAACGGGAAACAACTGACGCCAGTGCACTTTCTGCGTGGCAATATCCTCGGCCCTCAAGCCGGCCAGATCCAGGCACAGCGCGTTGGCGTCCAGCAGTCGGCCATCCTCCCCCAGGAAGCCAACCGCCAGCATATTCGAATGAAACAATCGCTCAATACGGGCCTGGGTCTCGCGCCATTCTCGCTGCAGACGCCGCTTCTCGGTCACATCCTCGGCAATGATCAGACGAGCCGGGCGATTACCGAAATCAACATCATAGGCGACAACCTCGACCTCGATCATACGGCCATCGCGGGCATAGGTTTCCCACCGGCCGGAACTACGCGGGCTGCCATTCAGCGGTGTATCCAGCAACGATTTCAGCTCGGGCAGCATACGTAGCGCCACCATGTCCATCACCCGCACGTTGTGGATTTCCGAGGCGCTGTAGCCGTAGGTATCAAGCATGGCGCGGTTAACAGCGAGCACTTGGGTTGTCTCGATATCATGCAGGCACATCATTTGCGGATTTTCGTCGAACAGCGCCCGATAATAGGCTGCCGACTTGCGCAGGTTATCTTCATACACGGCACGGTCGGTGATATCGCGGATCCAGACGATCATGGCAGGCCGTTTGCCCAGCTTGACCGGACAGGCGCGAATCTCGATGGCAATCTCGCCACCGTCCCGGCGAATACCCTTTAGCTCACACGGTGCAGGCGCCACGTTGGTGCTGCGCACCTGTTGCAGGTAATCGCGCAGCCGTGGCAGATCCTGTTCGCGCACATGGCTGGCCAGCGGTCGATCGCGAATATCATGAATACTGCTGTAGCCAAACATTGAGAGGCAGGCATGATTGATGCGCAAAATCTGGCCATCGTTGAGAATCACGATGGCATCCGAGGTATTGTCAAACACCGAGCGCAGCTGGGTTTCGCTCTCTTCCAGACGATGACGGGCACCCACAACCTGGCGGCGATAGAGCAACACCACTGGCAAACCCAGGGTGAGCGTAACCGAGGCAAACAACCAGTCACGCCAACCCGAATCACGCCCCTCCAGCCATGGAGCCAATAACTCGGCAAGGCTGGCATCGGCAAATAGCCAGATGGCGACAAAAATCAGGTAAAGCGTCAACAACAGCATCAACAGCCAGTCCTGGACTGAGAATTGCTGTCGGGATCCGGGTTGGGAGCGCCAGTCAGGCGCTTTATTGGTATCGTGCATATGCATCAACTATATGCAATCTGGATGGCCTTTGCGCCTTCTTTGCCAGGAAAATAGCTTTTCTCGCATGCGGCCTGAAACAAAAAACAAACCCGGCAAAAGCCGGGTTTGTTACATGCAGCATGTGCAACATCAGGCGCGACCGGCCACCCAGCCGGCCACAGCCTGCAGCGCATTGGCCAGATTCTCCGGCTGCGTTCCACCGGCTTGTGCCATATCCGGACGGCCACCACCCTTGCCGCCGACCTGTTGTGCAACAAAGTTGACCAGTTCGCCGGCCTTGACCTTGCCCGTGGCATCAGCGGTCACCCCTGCCACCAGGCTCACCTTGCCGTCGGCAACGGCTGCCAGCACGATTGCGGCAGTGCCGAGCTTGTCTTTCAGCTTGTCGAGCGTTTCGCGCAAGGTTGCCACATCCGCACCTTCCAGTTCCGCAGCAAGAACCTTGATCCCGTTAACGTCCTGCGCCTGATTCACCAGCTCATCGCCCTGGCTGGAAGCCAGCTTGCCTTTCAGCTTGGCCAGCTCTTTTTCCAGCGCCTTGACGTTATCCTGCATCTGCGCGATGCGGCTTACCAGTTCGCCCGGCTGGGCCTTGAGTACGCCAGCCGCGTCTTTCAGCTCACGCTCCTGTTGCTGCACCACTGCCAGCGCGCCTTCACCGGTCACCGCTTCGATACGACGCACGCCAGCGGCAACACCACCTTCGGCAACAATCTTGAAGAAGCCAATATCGCCAGTACGGTGCACGTGTGTACCGCCGCACAGCTCGATGGAGAAGTCGCCCATTTTCAGCACGCGCACTTCGTCGCCGTATTTCTCGCCGAACAGCGCCATGGCACCGGTCTTGATCGCGTCGTCGTAGCTCATCAGATTGGCCGACACTTCATAGTTGGCCGCTGCGACGTGATTCACAATCGCCTCGATGCGGGCAATTTCTTCGGCAGTAACAGCTTGCGGATGGGCAAAGTCGAAACGGGTGCGCTCGTGGTTCACCAACGAGCCCTTCTGGCTCACATGTTTACCCAGCACCTCGCGCAGTGCTGCATGCAGCAAGTGGGTTGCCGAGTGATTGCGGGCAGTCGCCAGGCGTTTGTGCAGATCAATAGTGGCCTGCACGTCGTCACCAACCTTGATTTCGCCACGCGACAAGCTACCTTTGTGACCAAACACGCTGGCCTGGATTTTCTGCGTATCGACCACATCGAATAGCGCATCCAGCCCGCCGGTTGCAGAAATTTCACCCAGATCACCGACCTGACCGCCACCTTCGGCATAAAAAGGCGTGTTATCCAGCACCACGACACCTTCTTCGCCAGCTACCAGTCTGTCCACCGGCTGATTGCCGCGATACAGCGCCAGCACCTTGGCATCAAGGCTGGTACGCACATAACCTTCGAAACAGGTTTCCGAGCCGCTATATTCGAGCTGCCCCGCCATTTTGAAGGTCGAGTGGGCGCGGGCACGTTCGCGCTGCGCCTCCATTGCGGCTTCAAAGCCCGCCAGATCCGGCGTAATTTCACGCTCGCGGCAGATGTCGGCAGTCATGTCGACCGGAAAGCCAAAGGTGTCGTAAAGCTTGAATACCACTTCGCCGGCCAGTTCCTTGGCGCCACCTGCCAGTGCTTCTTCCAGCACCTGCATGCCGTGTTCCAGGGTTTTGGCGAATTGTTCTTCTTCCTGCTTTAATGCCGCAGTCACGCGCGCTTCTTCTGCCTTCAGCTCTGGGTAGGCATCACCCATCGCCAGCACCAGATCATGCACCAGCTTGTGGAAGAACAGGCCTTTCTGGCCCAGCTTGTAACCATGGCGAATCGCGCGGCGGATAATGCGGCGCAGCACGTAGCCGCGGCCATCGTTGGAAGGCATCACGCCGTCAGCAATCAGGAACGAGCAAGCACGGATGTGATCGGCAATCACTTTCAGCGATGGGCTGTTGATGTCGGCAGCGCCGGTGACTTTCTGCGCCGCTTTGATCAAATCCTGAAACAGGTCGATTTCATAGTTGGAATGCACATGCTGCATCACCGCCGAAATCCGCTCCAGGCCCATACCGGTATCCACCGACGGCTTCGGCAGTGGATGCAGCGTGCCGCTTTCGTCGCGGTTGAACTGCATGAACACGTTATTCCAGATTTCGATGTAGCGATCGCCATCTTCTTCCGGCGACCCCGGAGGGCCACCCCAGATATCCGCGCCGTGGTCGAAGAAAATCTCGGTACACGGACCACACGGGCCGGTATCGCCCATCTGCCAGAAGTTGTCGGAAGCGTAAGGAGCACCTTTATTGTCACCAATGCGAATCAGACGCTCATGCGGAATGCCGACTTCCTTGTTCCACAAATCGTAGGCTTCGTCATCCGAGGCGTAGACAGTGACCCACAGCTTGTCTTTGGGCAGATTCAGCCATTGCGGACTGGTGAGGAATTCCCAAGCGTATTTGATCGCATCCTGTTTGAAATAATCGCCAAAGCTGAAGTTGCCGAGCATCTCGAAGAAGGTATGGTGGCGCGCAGTGTAGCCAACGTTTTCCAGATCGTTATGTTTACCACCGGCACGGACACATTTTTGCGACGTGGTTGCGCGCGAATAAGGGCGCTTGTCAAAGCCGAGGAACACATCCTTGAACTGGTTCATGCCGGCATTGGTAAACAGCAGGGTCGGGTCTTCCCACGGCACCAGACTGCTGGAAGCGACGACCTGATGGCCCTTGGATGCGAAGAAGTCCA
>JAUPTR010000140.1 GCA_030917985.1 Pseudomonadota bacterium
GTGGGTGACGCGGGAGGCGAAGAGCAACTGTTTCAGGTGCTGGACAAGCTGATCGGTGAAGAGCGCAAACGTTTGAAACCTGTTGCCAGGAAATAAATTCAGGTAGCACGCCGCGCCGCCCAGGAAGCCGACCTTGCGTCGGCTTTTCTGTTATCAACAAAGAGAAGCCGCCTCCATGCCCTTGATTTCCCTGCAGCCTGCCAGCCTGGCATTGACTGAAGCCGATGTTCCCTACTCCCCTGCCTACAACGACATCTATCATTCGCGTGAAGGTGGTTTGCAGCAAGCGCAACAGGTTTTCCTGGCGGGCAATCATTTGCCGGGCAATTGGCAACAGCGTGACGCGTTTGTGATCATTGAAACCGGTTTTGGTATCGGCTTGAATTTTCTTTCCACTTGGGCCGCCTGGCGCGATGATCCTGCTCGCTGTGAGACGCTGCATTTCATTTCCATCGAAAAGCATCCATTTTCCGCAGAAGATCTGCAGCAATTATTGTCTCAATGGCCCGGGCTTGAGCCCTTGGCAGATCAACTATTGCAATCCTGGCCTTGTCTAACGCCCGGCATTCATCGTTTAAGGTTTGAGCAGGGGCGCGTAGTCTTGACGCTGGTGTTTGATGACGTACTGTCAGCCCTGAAAAATCTGAATACCGGTGTGGATGCAATTTATCTCGATGGCTTTGCTCCCAATCGCAACCCGGATATGTGGTCATTGCCTGTGTTGCGTGCTTTGGCGCAACTCTCGGTTGAGGGCACGACGCTGGCTACCTATACGGTTGCAACTGCGGTATGCGATGGATTGAGTGATGTCGGTTTCAATCTTCAAAAACAGGCTGGATTTGGCGGTAAAAAAGACATGCTGGTGGGTGAATACCGTGTTCCACGCAAGCGTGTGCCGCAGGTACGCCCGCAACAGGCGATTGTGATCGGTGCAGGCCTGGCAGGCTGTCAGATAGGCGCAGAACTGGCCCGCCGGGGCTGTAATGTCGTGATGATTGAACGCGCTGACGCACCGGCACAAGCCACATCCGGGAATTGGGCCGGCTGTTATTTGCCTGCCCCCTCTCGCGATGACAATCTCTCGTCACGCCTTACCCGGGCTGGTTTTCTGGCTCTGCAGCAGCGTTTGCCGGGCTTGCAGGTACAATATCCCGAGTTGGGCTGGTCTGCATGTGGTGTGTTGCAGATGGGCAAGGATCAGGATGATGAAATCATGCAGCAGCAAACTGCTGCCGCCCTGCTGCACCCTTTAAACCATCTGCAGTATCTGGATCAGTCTGAGGCGAGCACCAGAGCAGGCCTCGCCGTGCCGGCTGGGGGCTGGTGGTTTGGCACGGGCGGCTGGGTTCGGCCAGCAGATCTGTGCCAGGCCTTGCTTGCCTCTGGAGGTGGCAATATCAGTGCTCAGTGGGGGGTATCGGTTGCGAGTATTCAATACCGGCTGGGCCAGTGGCAGGTGCGGGATGCTCAGGGTGCATTGCTGGCGGAGGCACCTGTGCTGGTGCTGGCGAACGCAAGCGATGTGGGTATGTTGTTACCCCAAATACCATTACCCGTGACGCGGATTCGCGGCCAGGTAACACATTTTCCGCAGGGGGTCTTGCCGGATTTTTCTCCGGTGCTGTGTCGGGACGGATATGTTTTGCCGCCAGTGGCGGGGCGGCATGTACTGGGCGCCACCTATGATTTTGGTGTCGACGACGAAAATTTGCGCGCGCTTTCGCAGAACCGGAATCTGCAGCGTCTTGAGTCGCTGCTGTCAATTTCCGATCAGCCGTTTATCCAGATGCCTTTAAATGGCAGAGTGGGTTTTCGCTGTGTCAGTGGTGATCGCATGCCAATAGTCGGGGCGATGCCGGATATGCAGCATGACATTGATGCGGGCACCCGCTTGAGCAAGCTGCCCAGACTACCCGGTTTGTTCTGCCTCAGTGCTTTGGGGTCGAGAGGTTTGGTCTGGTCAGGCATTGCGGCGGAGCTGTTGGCTGACCAGATTTGCGGTGAAACACTGCGCCTGGAGCAGGATCTGGCAGATGCCCTTGACCCGGCGCGCTTTCACCTGCGCAATTTACGCCGGGACAAGCAGGCATGCTGAATGTTGACTGATTGAGTGGCGTTGCCATTGAGATGGCTGACACCAGGCAAGGTCTGCCGGTCCCATTGTCGTTGCTTTCGTTCCAGCACTGCCAGTTCAAAACACAACTATCAACCCGGCTCAGAACGTGTGTGACAGTGTAAAACCAATGTTTGACGCATCGACCGACGGTTGCGTGTATTGTTTTTCGTAGTAGCTATATTCTGCACTGCTGAACTCTTCTTTGACGTAACGCAGATGGAGCCAGACATCAGGATTGAGCTGATACCCTAGCTGTACTACCAAGCCGTCGGATGAGCCGAAATCGATACTGCCACTTTGATTGTAGCGGGCGTCGTACTCGATATTGAAATTGTGGCGCCAACCTGCCCCGACGCGAAGTTTTTCACTAGGGTAGAAAAACGGCACGATTTCCAATGGATAACGCTTGACGTAGGCCGAGCCACTGCTGTGGTTTACACCATGGAACTGGTAGCCAATTGTCCCCTGCAGCGCCAGTTTGGGAGAAAACTTCCATGTGCCACCGCCAGAAACCAGAAAGCCCGAGCCGGCACGGATGGTTGCTACGCCATTGGTTGCAACCTGAGTGTCAGGTAGCTTCTCTCCTCCATAGACATAGCCAACACTGAGAACGCCCTCATAACGACGTGGCTCAGGTTTACTGGATTCTTCTGCCATCGCAATAATTGGCAGGCATAACAACAGGGCAGCGTAGTGTTTCATACTGGCAGAGCGTCCGAAAAATTCCATTATCATGCAACAGGAGAATGAAAAATATCAATTTATTCTTTGAGTGATGCACTTTGGAAAAGTTTTGCCATAAATACAATTTTCCCAAAAAATAAAAGCGGGCACCATGGTGCCCGCTTTTCATGGTTTGCCGAAGGTTTTCAGCGCGCCAGATTTTTACGGCGAACCGCGTAGCCAATAACGCCGAGGCCTGCCAACAGCATCAGATATTCGGATGGCTCTGGAACCGGAGGCGTTGTGCCTGTGCTCAGCGCACTCATTTCCAGGCTATAAGCACCGAACCGTTTGGCTACATCACCTGTGACACGCAGATAGTAGCTGCCAGCATCCAGTATGCCAGTGCTGAAGGAGACAGCCATCGAAGGGTCGCTATCGGTCAGAACAGGGCTGTCAAACACCAGGCTGGTGCCCACACCGCCGATTTTGAACAGATCTACGTCCAGCAGAGACAGTTTCGTATTGAAGTTGAACAGTTCTTCAATATTTACCGACAGGGTTGCCTCATTACTCAGATCGAAGCTGAATTTATCGACAAAGCTGTCAGTCTTGGTGCTCTTGTGAACAACCAGTTCCTCAAACGGGGTGTTCAGGTCAACATCAAATTTCTTGGCGTTGGCGATACCGGCAACGCTGACTGCAACTGCAGCCGCCAGCAGTTTTGTACTCAAATGCATCATAAGCTCCTAAAAATGACAAATACTCTTGATCCGAATTATGTTACACGGTTTGTGCGGTGCGTCAAGAATATGTCTTTAGGATAATTTGTGTGCGAATGCAGCTACTGCCAGTATTCGTCTGTAAGTGCTTGTAGGGTTCTTGTGTTGTTTTGGTATGTGCTGTTGCAGCATTTTCAGGCGCTGCACAGAAAGCGTATAGGGTCGACTTTCCATTTTGCAGGATCTTCATGGCTAATGATCTTGTCGGCGCCACCTTTGCCCATTGGCCGGGAAAGATCGATTTCGACTGGTGTGATATAGGCATTGGATCGGGTGCTGATAAATAGCTTCACTTTCGGTTGCAACAGATTACTTTCGTGCTGCTCAGTCACGACGCCCAGCTTGCCGGATTCCAGCAATACCAGTGTGCCTGTCGGATAAATGCCGACGCAGCGCATGAATGCCTGCACATATTGCGGGTTGAAGTGAAACTTGCTCCATTCGAATATCTTGCGCAGGGCATCGGTGGCCGACATGCCTTTGTGATAACAACGGTCGGCTGTAATTGCATCGTAGACATCAACAATTGCGGCCATTTGTGACAGGGTGGTGATTTGTTCCCCCGGGAGCTTGTCGGGATAGCCGCTTCCATCCATGCGTTCGTGATGGTGCAACGTGATGTCCAGCGGAATGGCACCGATTTGCGGGGTTTGCAGCAAGATCTCGTGGCCATCTTTGGGGTGTTTCTTGATGATATCGAACTCTTCATCAGTGAGACGGCCCGGTTTGTTCAGCACTTCGTCCGGCACCAGTGCCTTTCCGGTATCGTGCAATAGCCCACCCAGTCCTGCCTGGCGGGTGGTTTCTGTATCCAGCCCCACGGAGCGGCAAAAAGCCACCATAAGCGTACAAACACTCACCGAGTGCAAAAAGGTGTAGTCGTCCTTGTTCTTGATGCGCATCAGCCCGATCAGGGCGCCGGAATTGCGTAGTATCGATTCCGTGATGTTTTCCACCATCGGCTCGATTTGTTCCAGCTGAACGGCTTTACCCAGTCGCACATCCTGCATTACGGTGCGGACCAGTTGATGTGCCTGGTTTTTGATTTGCTTGGCACGATTGAATTCTTCCGCCACCGATAGCTTGATGATCGGTGAAGGTGTTTCGCTGGCCAGCTGAATCATTTCAGCATGAATTTCTTTTTTGACCTCTTCTTCCGTTGGCGCATCCAGCACGTCCATGCCTTTGCTGGTATCGATATACACATCGTGAATACCGGCATTGATGATTTTCTGGATTTCACTGTCGGCTTTGATCTTGAACTGGCTCACCAGGAAAGGATGAGACATCCAGTCGCAGGACAGATCGTGGACATACATCCCCACTTTTAACTGCTTGGCGTCGATTTTCTTGATCATATTGGCTGTTACTGAGTCTGATGATTGCTATTGCCACAAAAATACTAGTGCTGGCTGGCGTGCATTTACCAGTATAGAAAATGCGGCACCCTCAGGTGCAGCTTCTTTCGCAGAAAGTCATATACTGCAAGGGGCTACTAATTTCCGTAGGATTGAACATGTTGCAAAAAGCGATTTGCTTTGGGTTTTGCGTGGTAACCGGCCTGGTGCATGCCGAGACATTTGAGCCCTCGCCGTGGCAGGTTGGCGCTGGTTTTGGGTTGACCATGGGGGGCGATGAGCTGGGTAGTGTGGATATCTACAACAGTGAGGGCAAATGGGTGCAAAGCGAGAATATTCGTGCTGGCCGACTGTTTCAGTTTGACGCTGGTGCCCGCTACCGCTCGTTGCAGTCGCCGTGGATGGCGCAGATTACCTTTGGCTATCACTACAATGCGGCCAACGGCAAAGATATGGCAACCAATACCGAGGATGTCAGCGTCTACTTTTCGCGTTACCCGCTGGAAATCCTGCCATCGATCCGTTTCGACCGGCACTCGCTTGGTCTTGGGTTTCGCTATGACTTCAGCCCGACCGCATCTGCTCCCAGCAGGAGCCCGGTCAAATTCAAAGATGCACCGGGCGGCATTGCCGAATATGACTATTCGCCAAACGAGAATGTTACTTTTGGCCTGCGTTACGTCAAAATCAAATACACATTACGCGATGACGAGAGCGTATCGCTAGAAGGCGATCATGTGGGGATCAACGCAAAATTCTGGTTCTGAGCGGCTGCTCGCAGGTTGTGCGCGGTGTGCCGACTGATCACGTGTCCGCAAAGGTCTGAGCGCAATCTCTCAGCACAGCGTCCGGATATTGGCGGGTATTTCAATGCTGCCGCCATTTAGATAGTCTACCCACACCAATACTACGTGCCCGGTGGCATAAATCGTTTGCTTATCGCCCGCCAGCAGAAATTCGTGATCCATTTTCATGCTGGTGCGGCCCAAATGGGTGACATAGCTATTGATGATCACATTCGCCGGATATACCAGTTCCTTTTTGAAGTCGCAGGCAATGTGTGCAATGACCGGGCCGGTTTTGTTTGGCTCCAGCGGTGCATTGATGCTTTCCAGCCATTCCAGGCGCGCTGTCTCCATGTAGCGGAAGTAATAGGTATTGTTCAGATGCCCGAGCGCATCCATATCGCCCCAGCGCATTTTGATGGTGGTGGTGTGTAACAGTTTGCGGGTGGAGGTCGACATGGTTGGGTCTGTTTGCGTGCGGAAATCTGACCAAGTTTAACTGAATGCAGGTCATGAAACTATTGCAGCTATAATGCCCGACTCTTGCAGATGGATACGGGCGCGGCGCGATGAATGTGTTTTATGAAGAAGATGGCGGTTTCAAAGTTGGCAGCGTTCTGACCTCTACCGAAGCCTCGCTGCAGGTCGAGGCAGCCCACGGCAAACGCTCCAAAATCAAGCTGGCCAATGTGCTGCTGCGCTTTGAACGTCCCTCCCTGACCGAGTTCATGGAACAGGCCGAAGCCGTTGCCACTGATATCGATATTTCCTTCCTCTGGGAATGCTGTGGCAGCGACGAATTTGGTTTTGAACAACTGGCGGAAGATTACGTCGGCCACAAGCCATCGCCGATTGAAGCCGCTGGCGTTGCCATCCGGTTGCATTCTGCGCCCATGTACTTCTATCGTAAGGGCAAGGGGCGTTATAAGGCCGCACCGGAAGAGACGCTGAAGGCGGCACTGGCCGGTCAGGAAAAGAAACGCCTGCAGGCGGAGCAGGTGGCGCGTTATGCCGAACAGCTGGCGCGTTTCGAATTACCGGAGAGCTTTCCGCCACTGGTGATCTCGTTATTGCACAAGCCGGACAAGAATCTGCTCGAATACAAGGCGCTGGAACAGGCATGCCAGCAACTACAGTTGTCTCCATTACGCCTGATGGAACGTTGCGGCGCTCTGCCTAATGCCCACGATTATCATTTCCAGACCTTCCTGCTGGAGTATTTCCCCAAAGGCACCAGCTTTGGCGATGTCGATGTCCCATCCGTGCCTGCCGATCTGCCAGCTGCAGATGTGGCTGCGTTCAGTCTGGATGACAGCAGCACCACCGAAATTGATGACGCCTTAAGTGTCCGTCCACT
>JAUPTR010000141.1 GCA_030917985.1 Pseudomonadota bacterium
ATTCGGGATGGGCAATAACGTTAACGGCTCTCTCGGCCTCGGACAATTGCTGATTCGGTGCCGGCGTACCGGGCGCCGATACGGGCGTAGGCATTGAGCCGGGCGTGGATGCAGGCAGCTGCGCCTGCACCGGCTGACTGGCAGCACCACTGACCGACACACCGGCAGCCCGCCCGATATTGGTGGTTGCCCCGGCACTGCCACCGCCAGCCTCGCCCTGCGTGCCTTCGCTGCGACGCAATACCACTAGGCGATCCTGCTCCCGCAGAATACCCTGCACATTCTCAACCAGGCGTGCCCAGAAGCGGTTTTCCGAGACATTGGCGACGCTGGTATTGGATGAATTGCTGACATTCTGGGCGCTGGCACCTGCGTTATTGCCTCCCACCGTACCGCCTGTGGAAGAAATCGAAGTGGCAATATTGACGGCACTGCTGGCTGTACGCGCCATATTCACGTAGTCGATACGGTAAGTCTTGAGATACGGCTCGTCCGGCAACACCTGCAGGCTGCGCTCTTTCAGTTCGTAGCGAAGGTCTACCTGTGCAGCCACACGGTCGAGAATCTGCGGCAAGGTCTGGTTGATGGCGTTCACCGTCACCAGACCTTCAATCGCCGGATGGACATCCACGTTCAGCTTTGCATCACGCGCCAGCGCAAACAGGAGCTCGCGCACCGGTACTTCGTTGACTACCACACTGTAAGTTTCCTGCCGGGCACTGGGTTTGGGCTGCGGCAAGGGCGGCATGGCAGCCACCGGCGCGGGAATTCCGGGCTGCCTGGCCTCCGGTGTAGTGATATGGGCAGAGGACGGCTCTAGCGTTTTCGTTGCACATGCGGGCAGCAACGCTGCAAGCAGTATCGGGATAAATGCAGATTTGGTAGACATAAAATGATTATTTTATGATTTGGCGAAATTTGCCAAAGAATAATTCACCCAAACCACAATTGGCGCGGCTCAGGTGCGGCATTTTCGGCATATCTGCGTAAAACTGGCACGCGGAACCGTCAAACCGGCAAAAACAGGCATCAAGCCACTGCCCAGTGCTGCACGTGCTGGCAGGCAAGGCCATTCAAGGTGACTGGATTTCCTTGCGAATGCCGGCAAATGTGCGAAATATCGGCCGATTCACCTGCAATGGCGCAGGCAAGGCAGCCAACGCCTGACTCGCGGCCCTGCGATCGGCAAATTCGCCATAAACAACACCCACATAGCCCGTACCCTGGCGAACGGCACGATACACGTGCAACTGATCACGCGGCACGAGTCGTGCAGCCTGTTCGACAAACTCATCGAGTGCTGCCGGCTTGGACGCGGGCGCCAACAACAACTGGATGGTGAAGTGTGCGGCATCCGCCTGGCTGAGCCACTGTTCATCTTTCAATCCGGATACTGCACCGGACTTTACCTCCAACACGGGCGGCGATAGTTTGGCAGCTGGCGTCTGAACGGCATTGATACCTTTCGGCACAGCCTTTGACGCTGACGACACCGGGGCCGGCACCGGTGCAGCCGGATGCCGGCTGGCCATCCACATTCCCCCCAGCCAGCCCAGCGCCAGGCAACCCAGCGCAGAAGCCAGCAGCCATGCCGCTTTGCGCCAGACAGGATGACGCGAACCAAACTGGCTGTCATCGATGGCACGTTGTACATGGCGAGCTTCGATCTGGTAGGTATTGTCGGCAAAAGCCGCCAGCAGCGCCTTGTCGGCCAGAATGTTGATGCGCCGAGTCAATCCCTCAGAAGCATCAGCCAGCAACCGGACGGCGGCCGGGGCAAAATTCTCCGGCCCCTTGTAGCCCGCCGCACGCAGGCGGAATTGCAGGTATTGGCCAACATCGGCGCGCCGCAACGGCTCCAGCTCGAAAGCATGCACAATCCGCTCTCGCAACTGCCGCATCGAGTTTTGTGCCAGCGTGGCGTCGAGCTCCGGCTGCCCGAACAGCACCAGCTGCAGCAACTTGTGATGGCCACTTTCCAGATTCGAGAGCAGGCGGATTTCTTCCAGCGACTCCGGCGGCATGGCATGCGCCTCATCAATCAGCACCACCACCTGACGGTTATTGGCATAACGCTCGATCAGATTATCCTGCAACAGGCGCATCACCGCGCCCTGGCGCAGGCCGGCAATATCCAGCTGCAGCTCATCGGCAATCGCAAACAGAATCTCGTCACGCGCATAACTGGGGTTGGCCAGATAGACGATATCAACCCGGCCACCGAGGCGGTCTATGAGCATGCGGCACAACATGGTCTTGCCACTGCCCACCTCGCCCACCACCTTGACGATTCCTTCGCCGCTGGTCACTGCATACAGCAATGCGTCGAGCGTGGCACCACGATTCGCCCCGGCATAAAAAAATGCCGGATGTGGCGTGATCCTGAATGGCGGCTCTTGCAAGCCAAAGTGGGTGAGGTACATCGGCGCAGTGCTCATTGCTTGAAATCCGGCCCGAGACGGCCATACAAAGTGGTTCGGTTGATGCCGAGCAGTTTTGCTGCCTGGCTGACATTGCCGCGCGACAAGCGCAATGCGGCTTCGATATAACGCCCCTCCCAGGTTTTCAGCATCTGGTCGAGATTGAAGTTGGCTGCAAACTGCAGCTCCTGAATGGCGGCAGCAATCGGGTCATCAACCTGGCCGGCGCCATGGCTTTCTGCCAAAACCCCAACGTCGAATTCCTCGCGTATCTCGGCAGCCGTGAGCGTCTGCCCCGGATACTTGGTGGTCAGACGAATCACGATATTACGCAGTTCGCGGATATTGCCGGGAAACGGATAAGCCATCCAGGCCGCCTGTGCCGATGCATCCAGCGAAAACGGCCGGGCGCCCAGCTGCGCCTGATACTGTCTGGCGAAATGATCCAGCAATAGCAATCGATCGTCACCCAGTTCGCGCAGCGCCGGCATGCCGATCGAGAATACCGACAAACGATGATACAAATCCGCCCGAAACCGCCCATTGCGTGCTTCTTCGCGCAGATCACGATTGGTGGCAGCCACCACCCGCGCCTTGCTGTACCTGATCTGGGTTTCACCTACCCGCTGGAAATCGCCGTTTTCCAGCACTCGCAACAATTTTGATTGCATTTCCAGCGGCAGCTCGCCGATTTCATCCAGAAACAGCGTGCCGTTGCCGGCATCTTCAAAATAGCCGGCGCGGGCGTTGCTGGCGCCGGTAAACGCCCCCCTGGCATGGCCAAACAGGGTTGATTCGACCAGAGTCGGGGCAATCGCGGCACAGTTGAACACCAGGTAAGGCTGCTCGGCCAAGGGGCTGGCAGCATGGATTGCGCGCGCCACCAACTCCTTGCCGGTTCCCGATTCACCCTCGATAAGCACCGGAAAAGGCGCCGGGGCAAACTGGCGAATCTGGCTGCGCAGACGCTGCATCGGCAAACTCTGCCCCACCAGCGCCAGATCAGCCTGGGCCGGCACACTGCTGCGGGCTTCTGCCTGCAGCGCCTGGCAAGCCCGCAGCAAATGCTGCAGGATGGTTTGCGGCTCGCAAGGCTTGGCGACAAAATCCACCGCCCCCAGCGCGCGGGCATGACGCGCATTCAAATCATCATTCTGGCCGGACAGCACCACGATCTTGATCCCCGGTGCCATCGCCAGCAATTCACCAATCAGGCGAAACCCCTCATCCGGCTTGTTTGGAGAAGGCGGCAACCCCAGGTCGATCAACGCCAGATCCGGCATCGTGTCGCGCTGACGCAACAAGGCCATGGCATGATCACAGGAGTCGGCAACGGATACGGCAAACTGCTTGCGCAGCACAAACTGCAGGGTATCGGTAATCAGCGGGTCGTCGTCGACCAGCAACAGGGCGGGCTGCGTGTCATCGCTTGCAAATGGAGTATTCATACCCATTTGTTTTAAGCGCAGCGCTCAAAACAAGCAAGGACGGGCTGCAGAGCCGGCCGGCAACCATGACACATTCATAGGACTTGTGCCGGAAACGTTACAGGCCGGCGAACTTCAGCTAGAATTGCCCGACAATTTCAGTCAACCACCATGGGATAATGGCGTGACCAGCGCAAACTTGGTCGAAATCGACAATATCAGTTTTGCCTACGATAGCCAGCGCACCATCCTGCGCGGCATCAACCTGACCATCCCGCGCGGCAAGGTGGTTGCCATCATGGGTGGTTCCGGCTGTGGCAAAACCACGCTGCTACGTCTGATTGGCGGGCAGATCAAGCCTACCAGCGGTGCAGTGCGGGTTGGCGGGCAGACCGTGCATCAGCTGAATGAAGACGAGTTATATGAACTGCGGCGCAAGATGGGCATGCTGTTCCAGTTTGGCGCGCTGTTTACCGATATGTCGGTGTTCGACAACGTGGCCTTCCAGATGCGCGAACACACCAACCTGCCCGAAGAAATGATCCGCGACCTGGTGCTGATGAAGCTGCACGCGGTGGGATTGCGCGGCGCCAACCAGCTGATGCCGTCCGAGCTTTCCGGCGGCATGGCCCGCCGGGTAGCGCTGGCGCGCGCCATCGCACTCGACCCGATGCTGATCATGTATGACGAACCGTTCGCCGGCCTCGACCCGATCTCGTTGGGCGTCATCGGCCAGCTGATCCGCAAGCTGAATGATGCACTCGGCGCCACTTCGATCCTGGTTACCCACGACATCGTCGAATCACTGCAGATTGTTGATTATGTTTATTTTGTCTCTGAAGGGGTGATTGTGGCCCAGGGCACACCGGATGAGATCCGCGCCTCGAAAATGCCGTTTGTGCACCAGTTCGTCAAAGGCGAGCCAGATGGCCCGGTGCCGTTCCAGTACCCGGCACCTGACTATGCAGACGACCTGCTGGGAGGTGTAAATGCTTGACGCGTTGAACAGTGGCCTGCGCCTGATCGGCAACAGGGTAGTCAACGCGGTGTGGCGCATCGGTTTTGCCGCGCGGTTTTTCATTGCCGTGCTGATGTATTCGGGAACCAGCTTCCGCCGCTTTAACCTGACCATCCGCGAAATCTATTTTACCGGGGTATTGAGCCTGATCATCATCCTCATCTCCGGCCTGTTTGTCGGCATGGTGCTGGGCCTGCAGGGTTACGACACGCTGCAGCGTTACGGTGCATCCGAGGCGCTGGGCGTGCTGGTGGCATTATCGCTGGTACGCGAACTGGGGCCGGTGATTGCCGCACTGCTGTTTGCCAGCCGCGCCGGTTCGGCCATGACGGCAGAAATCGGCCTGATGAAAACCACCGAACAACTGTCGGCAATGGAAATGATGGCAGTCAATCCGATCGCCCGCGTCGTTGCACCGCGCTTCTGGGCCGGGGTATTTTCGATGCCGCTGCTGGCGGCGATGTTCTCGGCCATGGGCGTACTCGGCGGCTACCTGGTCGGCGTCAAGCTGATTGGTGTGGACGAAGGCGCCTTCTGGTCGCAGATGCAATCGTCGGTTGATGTCCGCCTCGACATCGTTAACGGTGTCATCAAGAGTTTTGTGTTCGGCGTGGCGGTCACGCTGATTGCGGTGTTTGAAGGTTACGATGCGGAACCAACCGCCGAAGGGGTTTCCGGTGCCACCACCCGCACGGTGGTCACCTCGTCGCTGGCCATCCTGGCCCTCGATTTTATTTTGACTGCATTCATGTTCCGGGGAGTTGGCTGATGAGTCGCGCCACCATCGATCTTTGGGTCGGCATTTTTGTAACGCTTGGCATGGCCGCGCTGGTGTTTCTGGCGCTCAAGGTCGGCAATCTGGCATCGATTGGCAACGATCCCACCTATTCAGTACGCGCCGAATTCGACAATATCGGCGGTTTGAAAGTACGGGCACCGGTACGCAGCGCCGGCGTGGTGGTTGGCCGGGTAACCGACATCCAGTTCGACACCAAGAAATATGTTGCGGTGGTGTCCCTGTCGCTCAGTCAGAAATATCAGTTCAGCAAGGATACTTCAGCGCAGATCCTGACCTCCGGCCTGCTCGGTGAGCAATATCTCGGGCTGCAGGCCGGTGGTGATGAAGCCAATCTGGCAGACGGCGACACGATCAAGCTGACTTCGTCGGCGGTCGTACTGGAAAACCTGATCTCGCGCTTCATGTTCAACTCGGCAGAGAAATCCGGGCAAAACAACGAGGCCAAAGCCGGCGCGAACTAGTCTGGGCCAAATCGATCCAACAATAAAACCATTCGCCACTGGAACGCATCATGAAAAAACTGATATTGCTGCTTGCTGTTGTTGCCAACCTGGCATTTGCTGCACCAGTGCCGGAAGAACTGGTTCGCGCATCGTCAAAAGATGTGGTCGATATCCTGAAAAAGGAAAAAAACGACAAGAAGGCGCGTGAACAGGTTGAAGCGCGGGTATTGCCCAACTTCGACTTCAGCCGCATGACCGCGCTGGCCGTGGGACGCCACTGGCGTACAGCGACACCGGAACAGAAAACACAATTGACTGATGAGTTCCGCACGCTGCTGGTGCGCACCTATTCTTCGGCCCTGACGACCTACAAGGCTCAGTCGGTAGATGTCAAACCGCTGAAAGCCGACGATAACGCGACCGACGTGACAGTGATCACCGAAGTCGCCGTTGCCAATCAGCAACCGGTGGGGATCAACTACAGCCTGCGCAAAACCGAACAGGGCTGGAAGGTCTACGACGTTGTGGTGGCGGGCGTCAGCCTGGTGACAAACTACCGCGGCAGCTTCAACGAAACCATTCAAAGCAGCGGTCTGGATGGCCTGGTCAAGCTGCTGAAAGAAAAAAACCAGAGTGGCGGTTCACTGAAAACGGACAAGTCCTGATGAAACAGATCCAGTTACGTGATGCGCTGACCAAAGACACCACACCGGCACTGTTACCGTCGCTGCTGGCGCAACTCGAAGCACCACAAACGATGCTCGACCTGTCGGCAGTGAGCACAATCGACTCCAGCGCGGTCAGCCTGCTGCTGGCTTGTCAACGCCGGGCACGGCAACGTGGCATTGAGTTATCCTGCAGCAACCTGCCCGAAGGTTTGCGCAGCCTTACCGAACTCTACGCCGTAGGCGCATTGATTCCCGACGAAGCCGCCAGCTGAATGGCAACCCTGACCATGCATATCCCACGTCGACTGGCTCCACTGCTCGCCGCCCTGCTGCTCAGCGCCTGCGCAACCGGAAACAACCCCAAGGATCCGCTGGAACACATCAACCGGGCAACCAGTACATTCAACCGCCAGATCGACAACTATTTGATGAAGCCGCTTGCGATCGGGTACGAGTGGGCGCTGCCAGGCATGCTCAGGCAGGGCTTGGGCAATGTCTACGGCAACCTGAGCGAAGTGCGCTACTTCAACAACAACCTGCTGCAGGGCAAGGGCGAACGCGCAGCAGACAGCTTTGCACGCTTGATTGTCAATTCTACCTTTGGCATGGCCGGCTTTTTTGATGTGATGGCCATGGTGGGTGTACCCGCAAGAAAAGAGGACTTCGGTCAGACGCTGGCAGTCTGGGGGGTGCCGGACGGCCCCTACCTGGTATTGCCGTTATTTGGCCCGAGCAACCTGCGCGATAGTATGGGTTATGCCGGAGACTATCGCTTGGGCATTCTCGACAACTTCGACGACGTACGGGTGCGCAACAGCTATTTTGTTGCCCGACTGGTGCATACCCGCAGCGAACTCCTGTCAGCAACCCGCCTGGTTGACGATGCGGCAGTAGACAACTACACCTTCGTTCGTGATGGCTACATGCAACGCCGCCGCTTCCAGATATATGACGGCAACCCGCCAAGGGAATACGATCCGGACGACCCGGACGCACCCGATCCCGGCAGCAAGCAATAAACACGGCGCCAGTTTCAGAGACTGGCGCCGTTTGCCATTCCACGCAGTGAATTAGTGTTTACTGATATTCGAAATTGAACATCGAGCAAATGCTCAGTATGCTACTGGCTCCCCCGCCACCAGGCTGAACAACACAATAAGGGGTGGCGTTTAGTAGTCCATCAACAGGAGAGCATATGAAATTCACATTGACCAAAGCAGCGCTGGCTGTGGCAGCCATGCATTGCAGTGTGGCCGCAGCGGCTGAATTCAGCGATGCCTATTTTTTTGGTGATAGCCTGACTGACAGCGGTGCATTCGTGAATCACCCCTACAACTCGATTCCAGCACTGGCTCCGCTACAACCAATATATGCCGCGAGCAACAATAAATTTACCAGCACTGGCGGCAAAGTCTGGGCAGAGTTTCTGACCCAGTCGCTGACAGGCAAAACGCTACAGGCAAACAACCCGCTCAACCCGGCCAACGCACCGGCCAGCGGCACCAACTTTGCCCAAGGCGGCGCGCAGGTGAATACCACACCCGGGGTTGGTGGACAGCCACTTCCCCAAGGCAACAGCCCGGCAATTGCGGCGCTGTCAGTCAAACAGCAAGTAGATACCTATCTTGCACAAAAGGCAGGCGCGGCAGACCCCAACGCGGTCTACACGGTCTATGCCGGCGCCAACGACATATTCTACTGGGCCAATTTCCTGCAAACAGCCCAAAGCAACCCTGCTGCGCTACCTGCATTGATCTCCATTACAAGTGGCCCGGTAAAAAGCATCATGCAACAGGTGGCAGCAGGCACGCTCTCTGCCACGCAGGGCAGCCAGGCAATGTTGCAGCAATCCACGGCAGACCTGCGCGATCAGGTTGCCAGGCTACAGGCGGCAGGCGCCAAGTACGTCATGGTGCCGATGTTGCCGGACATGGGCAAAACTCCTTACGGCCTGAGCAACCCAGCCGCAGGCGGTAGCCTGAGCACGCTTTCGAATGGTTACAACCTTACGCTGCAGAATACCCTGGCCGCTTCCGGCATCAGTGTCATTCCGGTCGACACAGTCAGCCTCACCAACGACATCCAGGCCAACCCTGCCAAATACGGGCTTACCAACAGCACCACTCCGGGCTGCGCGGGCGTTGGCGCCAGCGCATCCTTGTTATGTACTGCCATGGTTGCCGGTGGTGATGCATACATGTTTGCCGATGGCGTGCACCCAACCCAGGCAACACATCAGATCGTTGCTGCCTACGCCGGCAATGTGGTCACAAACCTGGTCAGTGTTGCGCCTGCAATGGCCAACGCCATGCAAACACTGGCACTGGCCAATGGTGACAATCTGACACGCGTGATCGACAACCACAGTCGATCGCTGGAAGGTACACGTAATTTTGGCGGCGATTACCGGGTATTCATGGACCTGTCGGCCAATCCCGTTGATATCGAGGCATTTGATCGTAACCCGGATTTCAACTCCTACAATTCCAGCGGAAATGTCACCGTCGGTATCGACATGCTGCACTCTCCCACCGCCTTTGCCGGTTTTGCACTTGGTCGCCATAGCTATGGCGGCAAATTCGATGCCGTGGGTGCCAAGGTCGATGCGCTGGAAACCAGTCTGACCTTCTACGGCAAGGCTTTTGTCGGCCCTGCCTATCTGGGCTGGCAACTGGGTTTTGGCGACATCAATTACACCCATGTGGACAGTGTCATGCAGGTAGCCCCCATCAGCGACGCAAAACACGGAGAAACCAGTGGCGACCGCAAGCTGGGCCGCATCAGTGCCGGCATACCCTATCAAATCGGCATGCTGACACTGACGCCCAAACTGGATCTGACCCAGCAGAACCTGCACATCAGTGGCTTTGCCGACTCGGGCAGCAATATTTCGCGTACCTGGTTTGGCAAACAGGACGTCAAATCGCTGGCAGGCGGCATCGGGCTGGCGCTGCAAGGTAGCTTCCGCAGCAGCGATTTCACCCTGCGCCCTTACCTGGAAGGCAGCTACAAGCGCGAATTCAAGGATGATCCGCGCTCGGTAATGGTGGGAATGGGCAATACGAGTATTGGCTACAAAGCGACGCTGGCAGAGATTGATACCTCCTGGGGCAATATCGATGCCGGGGTTAACTTCGATCTGAGCAAAAGCACCACGCTGGGCATCAACTACGCCAAAACACTCAGCCTGGATCACGTCGACTACAGCCATTACGGCATGAGTATCTCCGGTCGCTTCTAAATCAAGCGAGAAAATGGCAGTCGGGGCAGGAACGGTAACGTTCCTGCCCCGTTGTTTATCCGGGATACCTCCAGTTGAGGTAAAATCGCCCGCTTTCCCTGCTAGTGCCCCCCATGTCCGTCGCGCTCGACATCCGCAAGTTATCCAAACGCTACAAGCAATTGCAGGCGCTGGATGCAGTCGATCTGAGCGTGGAGCAAGGCGAGTTTTTTGCGCTGCTCGGCCCCAATGGCGCCGGTAAAACTACACTGATCTCGATCATGGCCGGCCTGACTGGTGCTGACACCGGCCAGATTGAAGTCATGGGGCATGACGTGGTTCGCGATTTTCGCCAGGCCCGACGCGCTTTGGGCATCGTTCCCCAGGAACTGGTATTCGATCCATTCTTCACCGTTCGTGAATGCCTGCGTCTGCAATCCGGCTATTTCGGCCTGCGCCACAACGACGACTGGATTGATGAGGTAATGGCCAACCTGGACCTGAGCAACAAGGCCGACGTGAATATGCGCGCCCTGTCCGGCGGCATGAAGCGACGTGTGCTGGTAGCTCAGGCGCTGGTGCACCGCCCACCGGTCATCGTGCTGGACGAACCGACAGCCGGAGTCGACGTCGAATTACGGCAGACCCTATGGCAATTCATTCAACAACTGAATGGTGCCGGCCACACCATTCTGCTGACTACGCATTATCTGGAAGAAGCCGAAACCCTGTGCAACCGCATTGCCATGCTCAAACAGGGCAAACTGATTGCGCTCGACAGCACCGAAAACTTCCTCAAGCACCATGCCGGCCATCGCATCCAGCTGCAACTGGACACAGCACCTGAAATACCGCTGGCACACAACTGGCAAGCGCTGGGTGATAACCGCTATCAGGTGCATTTGAGTGAACTGACGCAACTGGAGCCGCTCCTGGCCCAGTTACGGCAAGCAGGCGTTGGCCTGCTGGATCTGGCGATCCAGCAACCAAGCCTGGAAGACGTGTTCCTGCAAG
>JAUPTR010000142.1 GCA_030917985.1 Pseudomonadota bacterium
CATATTGGAGTTTTCGTCGCGCTTTTCGATCTTGCCGTCGTGGTTAACCCACTCGTCGATCAAGGCTACCACCGGGTGGGCGGTTTCCTTGTCGAATTCGGTACTGTTGGCATCAGCCATGCCGGCCATGTCACGGGCGTATTCGATGATCGCCAGTTGCATGCCGAGGCAGATGCCCAGATACGGCACGTTGTTTTCCCGGGCAAAACGGATGGCCTTGATTTTGCCTTCCACGCCACGGCGACCAAAACCGCCCGGCACCAGAATCGCGTCCATATTCTGGATGGCATCCAGACCTTCGGTTTCCAGCGATTCGGAGTCGACGTAATGCACCTTCACCTTGCTGCGGGTATGAATCCCGGCATGGATCAGCGCTTCGGTCAGCGATTTGTAGGATTCGGTCAGGTCGACATATTTGCCAACCATGGCGATATTGATTTCGCGTTCGGGATTGTCGAGCGCGTCAACGATTTTATCCCACATCGCAAGATCGGCCGGCGGCAGGTTCAATTGCAACTGCTTGCAGATGATGTCGTCGATATGCTGATCCGACAATACACGCGGAATCTTGTAGATCGAGCTGGCATCCGGGCAGGAGATAACCGCCTTTTCCGAAACATTGGTGAACAGCGCAATCTTGTTGCGTTCATCATCCGGCACCATGCGATCTGCACGGCAAATCAAAACGTCCGGCTGAATGCCGATTTCGCGCAGTTCTTTTACCGAATGCTGGGTTGGTTTGGTCTTGATCTCACCGGCAGCGGCGATATAAGGCACATACGACAGGTGCACGAAGCAGGTGTTTTGCTTGCCTTCCTGCACGCCCATCTGACGAATCGCTTCAAGGAACGGCAGCGATTCGATATCGCCCACCGTACCGCCCACTTCAACCACGGCAACTTCGGCGTCACCCGCGCCAAGGCGAACGAAATGCTTGATTTCGTCGGTAATGTGCGGAATCACCTGAACGGTTTTGCCCAGATAGTCGCCACGGCGTTCTTTCTTGATCACCGATTCGTAGATCTGGCCAGTGGTGAAGTTATTGCGCTTGCTCATCCTGGCGTGGATGAAACGCTCGTAATGACCAAGGTCAAGGTCGGTTTCCGCACCGTCTTCGGTCACGAAAACTTCACCGTGTTGCATAGGGCTCATGGTGCCTGGGTCCACATTGATATATGGGTCCAGTTTCATCATGGTGACTTTGAGGCCGCGCGATTCGAGGATCGCCGCAAGTGACGCGGCGGCGATGCCCTTCCCCAGTGAGGAGACAACGCCGCCGGTAACAAAGATATATTTTGTCATGAGGCTACATGCTGATCCGAATTGCGCATTTTAGCGTAATTGTCGTTCAGGCTCAACGCACCCGGAACGCGCCGTTACGCGAGCCTGGCTCCGGCTCAGGAAGAAAGACAATCAGAAAAAGGCCTGCAAGCCTGTCTGGCCGCGCCCCAAGATCAGCGCATGAATATCGTGAGTGCCTTCGTAGGTATTCACAGCCTCCAGATTGCACAGATGGCGGATGACGTGAAATTCATCGCTGACACCATTGGCACCATGCATGTCGCGCGCCTTGCGTGCTATCTCCAGAGCCTTGCCAACCGAATTGCGTTTGATCAGCGAAATCATATCTGGTGTAGCCGAGCCTTCATCCAGCAAACGGCCAACCCGCAAAACCGCCTGTAGCCCCAAGGCAATTTCCGTCTGCATGTCCGCCAGTTTGAGCTGAATCAGCTGATTGGCAGCCAGCGGCCGCCCGAACTGCTGTCGATCGAGAGTGTATTGACGCGCCGAGTGCCAGCAAAACTCCGCGGCACCCAGCGCGCCCCAGGCAATCCCATAACGCGCCTTGTTTAGGCAGGAAAACGGCGCTTTCAGGCCGGCAGCCTGAGGCAATTTGTTTGCTTCTGGTACAAAAACATCATCCATGACGATTTCGCCGGTAATCGATGCGCGCAGGCTGAACTTGCCGTGTATGGTGGGCATTACCAAACCGGCCATACCTCGCTCCAGCAAATAACCGCCGACGCCGCCGGCTGCATCCTTGGCCCACACCAGCAAAACGTCAGCGATGGGTGCATTGGTGATCCACATCTTGCTGCCACTCAAGCGATAACCGCCTTCTACCTTGCGTGCACGCGTGGCCATGGCGCCTGGATCAGAGCCATGATCGGGTTCAGTCAGCCCGAAACAGCCAATCAATTCGCCGCTGGCCAAGCCAGGCAGATAAGCCTGCCTTTGCTGTTCGCTGCCAAAGCGATGGATCGGGTACATCACCAGCGAGCTTTGCACACTCATTGCCGAGCGATAGCCGCTGTCCACCCACTCGACTTCGCGAGCCAGCAGGCCGTAAGCGACATGGCTCAAACCCGGACAGCCATAACCCTGAATGGTGGCACCAAGTAGGCCCAGCGCGCCCATTTCACGCAATATGGCCGGATCGAATTGTTCGAGCCGGTTAGCCTGCACAATGCGCGGCATCAACTGCTGTTGACAATAATGCTGAGCAGCATCGCGAATTGCGCGTTCTTCATCACTCAGTTGCTGCTCCAGCAGCAGGATGTCTTGCCAGTCGGGGTGAGGCTGATGCGCCATGATCAAAAGCCGGATAAAGAAGATAAGTTCAAGCTAGCGGATTGGCCGGCAAAAACAAGCCGGCCCTTTCCCCATCACGGCTCAGGCTAAAGCCGGAGCCGGCTTGCCTGTCAATTGCAGCGCCAGTTTGGCGGCGTTGCGTGCGGCTATGCCGTAAATCGACAATTGCGGATTGGCACCAATACTGGTGGGAAACATAGAACCATCAATCACGTGCAGATTACGCAGATGGTGGTGCTGGCCATCGGCATTGATCACTGCATTCTTCGGATCACTGCCCATACGACAACCGCCCATCACATGAGCGCTGACCACTCGGGATCGCAGCACCTCCATCGGCAGTGCTTCAAGCGCCTTTTTGTAAGCGGCAAAGCTGGTTTGCGGTGTGGCCTGATCGTGCGCCGGCATGGCCATGGTGGCGCCTGCGGCAAACTGCATTTCGCCCATCGCCAGCAATGAATGCCGTACCCCTTGCCAGACGTATTCGCTGATTTTGTAATCCAGCACCGGAGTGTCGTCACTGCGCAGCTCAACCTGGCCACCTGTGCTTTGGGGGTGAAAACCGTCACGCAGCAGCGATAACATGGCGTTGACGTGCTGAAACTGGCTCATGAACTGTGCATGTTGCTCGCCGCTGGCCATGACGTTGATCGACGCCAGCAAGGGATGTAATGGCGGAACTTCAATCTTGAAGCCGATATCGCCGTCCACCGGCTGGGTATGCAGAAAATGATCCGAATACAGGCTCTGCGGCGCACCACTGCTGGCATCGATTTTGCCCGGCATGGTGGCCATCGAGATGGTTGTCGGATGCAGAAATGTTCGGCTACCAACCAGCTTGTAGGGATCGGGCGCCTTGCTCCGCAACAACAGCGCTGGCGAGCCGATCGCGCCGGCCGACAACACCACATGCGGGGCCTTGACCTTAACGCGC
>JAUPTR010000143.1 GCA_030917985.1 Pseudomonadota bacterium
ACTGATCAGGCTGCGCAATTTCTGGTGAGTGGCACAAACGATACGGACATCAACCGGGATTTCTTCCCGCCCCCCCACACGCTCCACCACCCTCTCCTGCAGAAAACGCAGCAGTTTCGCCTGCAGCGGCTGAGGTAAATCGCCGATTTCGTCGAGAAACAAAGTGCCGCCATCAGCGTATTCGATCTTGCCCTTGGTTTGTTTGGCCGCACCGGTAAATGCGCCTTTTTCATAGCCAAACAGCTCGCTTTCCAGCAGATTTTCCGGAATCGCGGCACAGTTGATAGCGATGAACTTGTTGTCTGCGCGCTGGCTGAACTGATGCAGTCCACGCGCCAGCAGCTCCTTACCCGTGCCCGACTCGCCCAGCAACATTACGGTGGCAGAAGACGGAGCAACTTTTTCAATATTGCGGCACAGTTTCTGCATGCCGGCATCACGCGTGATGATGCCCATGCTTGGCTGATCAGCCGCTTTCATTTGCAGTCGCTGGTTTTCCTGCTGCAGCGCATGCAGGCGGAAAGCACGGTCAACCACCAATTGCAGCGTGTCCGGCTCGAACGGCTTCAGATAGAAGTCGTAAGCACCGCTGGCAATAGCTCGCACGGCATTTTCCCGATCCTGGTTACCGGTCACGACGATCACCTTGGTATCCGGAGCCAGCGCCAGAATCTGCTCCAGCGTGGCGTGGCCTTCGGTGGCACCATCGGCATCCGGCGGCAAACCCAGGTCCAAGGTCACCACCGGAGGTTCAAAACGGCGTATTTGCGCCAGTGCGGTTTCCCGATCGCCGGCAACAATCACTTCATAGCCATCAAAACTCCAGCGCATCTGCTTCTGCAGCCCCGGGTCATCCTCTACCACCAGCAAGGTTCCCTTGTTTTGCGTCACGGATTATTCCTCTTGTCCTCGCCTGAAGCAGGCGATATCGATTTGCTGTTCTGTTGCAAGGGCAATCTGACTACAAAAGACGTACCCACACCCTCGCGGCTCTCCACCAGAATTTCACCGCCAAGCTGTCGCACATATTCCCGGCTCTCGTAGGTGCCAATCCCCATGCCCATGTTCTTGGTTGATTCAAACGGACGGAACAGACGCTCACGGATAAACTGCTCGCTCATGCCAACTCCGTCGTCAACAACACGAATCTCTGCAGCGCCTCCAGTTCGCGAGAGCGCCAATGTCACATGGCCACTACTGCTACAGGCATCAACGGCATTTTGCACCAGATGCCCTACAACCCGTTCCAGACGGTCGCTATCAGCATGCACCAGCAAGTCTTTTTCACATTCGCCCAGCACCGGGCGCGGCATGGCCAGTTCTTTTGCTTCCAGCACCCTTGCCAGAATGACATCCAGCGCCACGCCCTGCGGAGCATCAATCGGCTGAGCACCTTTGCGTAACTGCATCAACAAACGGTTCATCTTGTCGATGGCATGGCCAATCGTTTCCAGCATGTCCTCCTGGAATGCCGGATTGTTTTTGTGTCTGGCTGCGTTTGCCAGCAATAGCGAAAGCTGTGCCACGACGTTTTTCAGATCGTGGATCACAAATGCCGACATGCGGTTGAAGGATTCGAACTGCCGTGCAACCAGTAAGGCCTCAGCCGCTTCCAGCTGTGCCAGGTATCCGGCAGCCTGGCGGCCCGCGGTTTTAAGCAAATCGTTGACCTCCCAGTTCAGTTGCAGATTGGCACGCGAACTGGACAACAGCACCCAGCCAATCAATCGATCATGCAGCACCAAGGGCACCACATAACGTGCGGCAGGGATCGCCAGCAGCCATTCAGGCAGGGCTGGCAGCCCGCCATAGGATTCCGGCAGGCGGTCAAACTCCTCGATATCGATCACCCATTCCTTTTTCTCCAGAAACAGGCAAAACAGACTATCAAGCGCTTCGACTCCTGATGCCGAGCTCATGTTCCAGTGCGCAACACACTCATAGGCCTGCTTTTCACCGCGCAGCCACAAGGCGCCGGCAGGGCACTCAACCAGCGTGGCGATGGCACGGATGGTGTGCTCACGCAAGTGCACGCCCGGCTCTCCTTCCGACAGGCTACGGGTAAAGCGTAACCACTCTTCACGATAGTCGTAGCGGTAAGCAAAGAAATGCTTGCTCAGAAACACCCGCATATAGGCCCGCATGGTGCCTGAAAACATCACCAGTACCAGTATCAGCGCAGCCCCGAACAGGAAAACGGTCTGAAAGATGCCGCCCCAGTCACCGCCAAAATAGCGGATGTAGTATCCGGCAGCAGCCATCAGCAACAAGTAAATGCCGGCAGCCAACAGGCTTGCCGAGTGGAACAGGGCGCGGCGCGACATGGACAGACGCACCACCAGCCCCGGATTACGTGAGACAGACCAGGCAATCAAAGGCACGGCCAGGGCGTTGATCAAGCCTCTGGCCTGAAACAGGGCAGGGTCGACGGAATTGAACAATACCGCCTCGGCAAACATGTAGAAATCAAAAACAAACAGGCCCAACAAGCCCAGGCACATGAATTTGATTCCCCAGCGCTGATCAGGCTGGGTGTTGCGATAGAGTTGCTCCAGCAACAACATCGCCAGCACCATCTGCATCAGCGCCGCTGGCGGGCCAAGCAGCAGCAACAGCACACCGGAAGGTCTGATCCAGCCCAGCAACAGCAATAAATGCAGTGCCAGCACCACCAAGCAATAGGCAAAGATGTATACCGGCCAGCGACCGCCGTCACGACGCACCAGATTCAGCAAGGTCAACAGGAAGAAAAACCAGCCGGCATTCCGCTGCAATTCGATCATGCCGAACGGCAGTCCGGCATGCCCGGACGCATACGCCAACGCCCAGATCATTGTAGTGATACAGGCAACAATCAATGCAGGGCTGGATTTGACACTGCCCCTGCGGCGCCACAACCATAGTCCGAGCAGCCCGTAGGCAGACGCCGCAATGCCGTAGCTGATGCCGACAGTTGTCATGATGCTAACGGGCGCCTTTGCCCAGCAGCACAACCTGTACGGTTTGAAACAGGATCAGCACATCCAGAAACAGGGAGTGATTTTTTACGTAGTACAGATCGTATTGCAGTTTTTCTACCGCATCGTCAACCGAGGAGCCGTAGTCGTACTGCACTTGTGCCCAGCCGGTTATGCCTGGCTTCATGCAATGCCGGACCGAATAATACGGAATTTCTGAAGTCAACTTCTGTACAAAAAACGGGCGTTCCGGACGAGGGCCAACAAAACTCATGTCCCCACGTAAAACGTTGATGATTTGCGGCAACTCATCCACACGAATCTTGCGTATCACTCGCCCTACCCGCGTAATCCGGTCGTCATTGGCGGCAGCCCAGCGTGGCTTGCCATCCTTCTCCGAATCGATACGCATGCTGCGGAATTTGTGAATGGTGAAAACCTGATCGTTTTCTCCCACCCGCTCCTGGCTGTAAAAAGCCGGGCCACGATCCTCCAGCTTGATCAGCAATATGGTCAGCAGCATCACGGGGGCAGTCAACAGCAGCAACACGGTGCTGACCAGAATATCGAAAATCCGCTTGACGGCATCACGCGCCACCGACTGGTTAAAACCATCGTTGAACACCATCCAGCTGGCGTTGAGCGAATCCAGCTTGACCTGGCCACACTCCCGTTCAAAAAAACTCGACAGCTCGGTCACCTGCACGCCGCGCATGCGACATTCGAGCAACTCGTGCATCGGCAGATTACCGCCACGCCGATCACGCACCGCAATCACGATTTCATTGATGTTGTGCTTGTCCACCGCATCCAGCAGGCTGGGCTCCTGCGGCAGAATACGCGAAGCCGCCACGGCAGCAGGCTGCAAATTTGCATTCATGTAGCCGACAACATCAATGCCCGAGCCAAAACGGGACTGGCTGACTTCATCCACCTTGACTGCACGACTGCCGGTGCCAAGCACCAGAATTCTCGGCTTGAACACCCCCAGCTGTGTCCAGCGGAAAAACAGCAGGCGCGTAAACATCAACATCAGCCAGGCAGCGGCCAGCGACCAGAGCATTTCCCTTGCGCCAAACCGCATCGATGCCAGCCAGTACACGACAGCTACCAGCGCCAGGCCGCCAACCACAAAAGCCATCGTCAGGCGGATGCCAATTTCTGACATGCCGCCACGAAACTCGGCGTGATACAGGCCACTCGCGGCCATCACGCTCAGCATCACCAGGGTAACAAACAATGCCTTCGGCCATACCGGTGGCAACAGGCTCTGCATTCCGACCACACCAAGCTCCAACCATGGCAACGCGTTGACAGCGTAAATCGAGGCCACCAGCACCAGCGCCTCCACCAACAACAACCAGATGGTTGTTACTGGAACATAGTGATTAAATATGCGGATCATTGAATTTATTTCAGAAATGCATCAGAAACAGGTGGCAAAACAGAGAAGCACACAGCCCTCTGCCTTACAAAACCAAACAATGTGCCTTTTAATGACAAGCACATACCCATGCCATTCTACCAAAAGCAATGTACATCACAATGCAAATGCAGCGTAATCAAGCAAGAATCAGAATATTGTTTTTTATTAATTTTCTTAAAAACTAAATATTTATGTAAAAGCACTTCCAGTTACAATTATTCTCCATGTCCGAAACAATTCCACTATTACACATAGCCACAGCCGCATTTTCTGTGAGTTTTGTTGTAAATCTACTACTTGGCAGTAAATGGCTACGTCATCTGGCCACCGATCAGCCCGGTCATCGCTCGCTGCATCAGCAGGCCACGCCGCGCACCGGCGGCCTGGGCATCATTGCCGGCCTCTGCTGCGCCTCGCTACCCTGGCTCAACTGGCCAAACCAATGGCTCGCGGGACTGGGCCTGCTGGCGATCATCTCCATTGCCGATGACTTTGCCTCCCTGCCAGCCATTTTGCGCCTGCTAGCCCAGGCGGCGAGCAGCGCAATTGCCACTTTCTGGCTGCTTGGGGCTGACAGCGACTGGGTGTTACTGCCCGCACTGATCCTGACCACCGTCTGGGCAACCAATCTGTATAACTTCATGGACGGTGCCAATGGACTGGCCGGGGGCATGGGAATGATAGGTTTTGCCTGGCTGGCAGTGGCAAGCTGGCCGCAAGCACCGGATCTGGCTGGTATCTGTGTAGCGCTGACTGCAGCCAGCTCCGGGTTCTGGG
>JAUPTR010000019.1 GCA_030917985.1 Pseudomonadota bacterium
CTGCACGACTTCTACCGGCTGGTGTTTGCCTTGTCATTGGCCGAGCTGCTGATTGGCGTACCCTTGTTTGCCATCAATAAGCCGGGATCGTTGCTGGTGGTGGGTTCATTTGTCGCCGTCCAGCTGTATGCCCTGCATTTGAATCGTATCGGGCATGCCCGGCGTTCGGTGCTGGTGTTCAGTGGCGCGTTTTCAATGATGGTGGTGCTGTATCAACTGACCAGCCCGCATCTGGTGCTGGGCAGCGCACTGGCGATGGCCTTTTTGCCGATTCTGGCCATGGTGGGCGGGCGCAAGGCGGCGGTGTGGTTCGCAGTTGTCGTAACCGGTTCTGGCCTGGCAAGCGTGCTCAATCATCACTTCGACGGGCCGATTCCGGTGCTGTTTCCAACGCCGCTGCCGGTTCAGTGGTTTATTCAGCTACTGGCATTTGCCGTGGGGCTGCTGCCCTTTTCGCGCGCCATCGACACGCTGGATAACGTGCTGGCTGAGCGCGAGGCAGAGCTGGCCCGCCGCGAGGCCGCCGAGCGCGCGCTGCTGGCGAGTGAGGAACGTTTTCGCGACTTTTCCGCCTGCAGCTCGGATGGCTTTTGGGAGCTGGATGCCGAGCTGCAGATCACCCAGCTGAGTGCCGACAGCGATCGGGCCGAGTTGGGCTTGCGGCAGATTCTGGCGCTGGCATCGGCCAGTGTTGGCAATCCGATGCGGGTGGAGCTGTCCCGGCGCGAGCCGCTGCGCAATATTGAAGTGGCGGCGCTGGTCGAGCGGGACATCATGTGGTTTAACCTCAATGCCCGGCCTTTGCTGGCTGCCGATGGCCATTTGCGCGGATGGCGCGGCACCGCCAGCGACATCACCGCCCGCAAGCGCATCGAAGTGCAGTTGCTGCAGCATCGCGATAACCTCAGCAATATGGTGGCCGAGCGCACGGTAGAGCTGGAGCGGGCGAAGCAGATGGCAGAACAGGCCAATCAGGCCAAGAGCCAGTTTCTGTCAAACATGAGCCACGAATTGCGCACCCCCATGCACGCCATCTGCAGTTTTGCCGGGCTGGGTTTGCGGGAGCTGGATGGTGGCAGTGATCTGAGCAAGCTGCGGCGTTATTTCGCCAATATCGAACAAAGTGGCGAGCGCATGGTGATGTTGCTGAACGGCTTGCTCGACCTCGCCAAGCTGGAGTCTGGGCAGATGCACATGAATATCGGCCTGCATGATCTGCTGCCGGTATTGCAGCACGTGGCCGACGAACTGGAGCCCTTGCTCGCGGAGAAACAGTTATCACTGCAATTGCCCGCAGCCTCGATAGTGCTGGAAATGGACGATTTTCGCATTGCCCAGGTATTGCGCAATGTGCTGGCCAACGCGATCCGTTATTCGCCCCCGTCAGGGCACATTGCCGTAGATGTCGGCGAGGCTCAGCTACCGGGGCAGCGCCCGGCGGTGGTGATTGGCATTGCAGACCAGGGGCCGGGGATTCCCGAGGCAGAGCTGGAAAGCGTGTTCGAGAAATTCGTGCAGAGTAGCTCCACCGCAACCGGTGCCGGTGGCACCGGCCTGGGGCTGGCGATTTGCCGTGAACTGACGCATTTGCATCAGGGTTTGATTCGTGCCCGCAACCGCACGGGTGGCGGTTCGCGCTTCGAGATCATCCTGCCGCGGGTTCACGCCCAGCCGGCATAACTACCCGCATGGCGTTGCGCCAGACTGCGCAGCGCCACTTCGGCTGCCGTCATCGCCGGCGATGCCGGCTGCAGTTTTGCCGCCACCGTCACCAGCCACGCCCAGCGGCTGTCTTCGCCATCGTAGTTGAGCAATTCGGTTTGATAATCGAGCGGGGCACAATCGTTGATGAATGCTTCGGCTTCATCGGGTTCGGAAAACAGAAAGTTGAAATCGATGAATGGTGTGTGCGGCATGGTTCGATGGCTGGCGGATTAAAGACGCATTTTAACCCGGAAAGCATCGCAGCCTGACAGGCAAGTCGATGAATCGCGTCAGAAAATGCGATAATGGCCGATTCTTCTTTGCCCGAAATGTTATCTGATGGCTATACAGTGGTTTCCCGGTCATATGGCTTCTGCCCGCAAACAGGCGGCCAAGACCATGGCGTACGTCGATGTGGTGGTGGAAGTGCTGGACGCACGTATTCCGGTGGCCAGCTGCAACCCGATGATCGACGAATTGCGCCGGCACCGGCAGCGCCCCAGCCTCAAATTGCTCAACAAGACCGATCTGGCCGACCCGGCAGCGACGGCTGCATGGCTGGCCTATTATCGCGCCCAGCCTGGTGTGGCAGCGATGGCGCTGTCGTGCACCAAGGCCAGCGATGTGGCCAAGATAGCCGGCATCGCGCAGAAGCTGGCGCCGCACCGCGACGATGCAGTAAAACCCCTGCGGCTGATGATCATGGGCATTCCCAATGTCGGCAAATCGACCTTGATGAACACCATGGTCAAGCGCCGTGTCGCCAATGTGGGTGATCAGCCTGCCGTCACCAAAAGCGAGCAGCGCATCGACATCAGCCCGCGCCTGACCATCTATGACACCCCCGGCATGTTGTGGCCGAAAATCGAATACCCGTCGGATGGCCTGATGCTGGCCGCCAGCCATGCCGTCGGCACCAACGCGGTGATTGAAGAAGAAGTCGCGGCGTTTCTGGCAGAGATCCTGCTGGCCCGTTATCCGGATGCCCTGGCGCAGCGATACAAGCTCGACGTGACCGGTATGGACGGAATCGGCATGGTCGAGGCGATTGCGTTAAAGCGCGCTTGCCGCAAAAAGGGCGGAGAGCTGGATCTGGAGAAAGCATCGCTGGTGCTGCTTACCGATTATCGCAGCGGCACACTGGGGCGCATCAGCCTGGAAACACCGGACACCCGGGCGGCAATGATCGCCGCCACCAAAGCCGCCGCCAGCACCGGCGAAGTCGATACGGCAAACGAAGACCCTGAAATAGACTGAACCTGCTCAGACCGGTGCGGATTTCGCGCCGGCGAAACCCGCAAATCAGCAGGGCCGGATCAGGCTCCAATCCGCACCGCTCAAACCGCCCCACCTACCATGCTGCACCTCAGCCACCGGCCTGCAGCCCGCTCTGGTATTGCCTTGCAGACCAGGCTGCAAATACCGTCGCTATTGCGCTGCAGGCGTGCCTCAATAAAAACGGGCGCCGCAGCTTGCGGGCGCCCGTCTGGCTGATTGCGCAGTGGCGATCAGCGTTTTTTCACTTCTGCCGCTACGGCGGTGGTAATGTCGATGACCACATTCTTGCCAACATACGCCGGCAGCAGCTTCACATCGTCACGCACGCGCACCTTGAGGGTGCTGCCGTCTTCCAGTTGCAGCGTGGCGCTCTTGCTGGCGTCGTTTACGGCCAGCACCTTGGCGGTGGTGGTCACGCGGGCAGCGGCAAACATGCCCGGCTTCTGGCCTTGCTCCGGTGCTGCGGCCAGTGCGCCAGCCTGTGTCGGCGCGCCGGTTCCGGCTTCAGTCAGCGCAACAACGGTTTCCACCAGCAGCACGGCCGTCACCTGGTCACCCACCTGCAACTGCGGAAAATTCACCATCTCCGGCGGCGCCTGCACCGTGCGGCGATTACCCTTGTCGTCTTTCAGCACAAAGGTGCGTGTTTTCTGGTCGATTTCGGCAACCGTAGCGTTCAATTCTTCCGTGCTGGTGTAAATGCCGCCCGGCTTGCCCTGCTCAATCGCAGCATAATTGCTGACCTTGGTTTCCAGCGGCGAATCAGCCTGCGTCGCGCAACCCGCCAACACCACCGCACCCAACATCAGCCCTAGCAATTTGTTCATTGTCGTTATCCTTTTTTATGAAAAATCCGGCAACACCCCGGCGTGGGGCGCTGCCATACGCGGCAAG
>JAUPTR010000144.1 GCA_030917985.1 Pseudomonadota bacterium
CGGTATCGAAGAGCTGTCGAAGTTCGTTGATTCGCTGATCGTGATTCCCAACGACAAGCTGATGGAAGTGCTGGGCGACGATATCTCGATGAAAGATGCGTTCAAGGCGGCCGATGGCGTGTTGCGCGGCGCGGTGGGCGGTATCGCCGAGATCATCAACGTACCGGGCCTGATCAATGCCGACTTTGCCGACGTGCGCACCGTGATGAGCGAAATGGGTATGGCCATGATGGGTTCGGCTGCTGCCGAAGGCGTGGATCGCGCCCGTCTGGCCGCAGAACAGGCCGTTGCCAGCCCGCTGCTGGAAAACTACAGCCTGAACGGCGCCCGCGCCGTGATCGTCAACATCACTGCCGACAGCTCGCTGCGCATGCGCGAAGTGAACGAAGTGATGGACACCATCAAGGCTTACACCACGGACGAAACCACCGTGATTTTTGGTGCGGTAATCGACGAAAACGTCGGTGAGCAGCTGCGTGTGACCCTGGTGGCCACCGGTATCGGCGGCCAGCAGGCAAGCCGCCAGCAGCCGAAACACCTGCAGATCGTCAAGACCGGCACCGACAACGGTCCGGTCAGCGAGTGGGATCACTACGACACGCCAGCTGTGATGCGCACCAACCGTGGTGGTCGCAGCAGCGGTGGTTTCGGTAGCGCCGCCGTGGCCGATACGCCACGCAACGCGCCGAATCTGGAGATGCTGGATATTCCGGCATTCCTGCGCAAGCAGGCCGACTAAGCCCAGGTCGGTAAGCCCTCTCCACTGAGAACCCCCGAGCGGGGGTTCTCAGGCCAACTGCCCTCCAAATTTGCCAGGCATGACCTGCGTAGGCTCACTCTCCGGCTTCTTGACCGGCTGTTTCCCTATTCCCTCTTTATTTGCCAGACCGGCCCCGTTGTCGCCACTTTGTTCAGTTATGCATGGTTTGCAGGATGGCCAGCGCCGTTGCGTAGTCGAGTGTATCGATTGCCTGCTCCAGGCGTTCGAGTTGTGATGGCTCAAGCTGTGCGCTGAGCGCGCCCTGAAGCGCCTCGAACTGATCGAAAGCCGCCATGCTGCTGGATTGCAGTGAAACGATAAGCTGCTGCAGTTGGGTCGCATCAAGGGTTTGTGTGCTCGTACTGCTGTCTTTCGGCGTATCGATCAGTGTGGGCAACAGCACCTGCAATTCGGTAATGATCGGCTGCAGCAATGCCTGACAACGCTGCAGGCAGTCATCGGTTTGCTCGACATTGCCATCGTTTACCGCCAGCTCTGCCTGCTTGGCGGCCTGCGCCAGCTCGCCGGCTCCGAGTGTGGCGGCGGTGCCCTTGATGGTGTGCAGTTTTCTCGCGGCATCGCGCTGCTGGCCTGCTGCCAGCAACTGCCGTACATCCTTGATCAGCGAAGTGGCTTCGCGTTCGAACTCCTGCAGCAATGCTCGCAGCAGTTTGCGGTCACCACCGATATTGGCCAGTGTCGGCTCCAGGTCGAGTGTGCGGAAACCTGCATCACCCGCGACTTTAGCCGCAGCTGGTGGCGCTTTTGGCGCCTCCTGACTGGCCACGTTTTCCAGTGTCAGAAAACGCCCCAGCACCTGTAGTAATTGCGCTGCGTCAATCGGTTTGCCGACAAAATCATTCATGCCACACGCCAGGCATTGGTCACGTTCGGCCTGGGTCACGCCGGCGCTGACGGCAATCACCGGCAGATCCAGTTGCAACTCCGAGCGAATCAGGCGCGTAGCACTGTAGCCGTCCATCACCGGCATCTGCACATCCATCAACACCAGTGCAAACCTGTCTGCTGCCGTGCGCAGCATGTCAACGCCTTCGGCACCGTCGTTGGCAATCTCCAGCGTGGCGCCCAGTTGTTCAAGCATGCCGCGCGCCACCATCTGGTTCATGGCATTGTCTTCCACCAGCAAAATATGCACCGGGGGTTTGAGCCTTTGCTTGTTGCCCGCCCGTGTGCCATGGCTGTGCACCATCTGCGGACACCGTTTGCCGCAGGCCTCGATTGCCGCATTAAACAGCGACGAACTGGTAACCGGCTTGAGCAGAAAGGCGTCTGTCAGTTCGGCTTGTTCCGACTGCAGATAGGCCTCACGCGAATAAGCGGTTGCCATCAGCACCAGGGGCAAATTGCTGGTGTGGGCCAGTTGCCGCAAGGTGTCGATCAGTTGCAGGCCGTTGATGCCGGGCATTTTCATGTCTATCAGCAGCAGATCGTAAGGCGGCGCTTGCCTGCTGTCGCTTGTCAGCCTGTCCAGCGCAGCCTGCCCTGATGGCAGCGTTTCGGCCTGCCAGCCGAATGTGGCGATCATTTCCGCCAGCAACTGGCGCGATGCGGCATGGTCGTCCACCACCAGCACACGCAGTGCGTCCAGGCGCGCCGGTGCGTTGGCTGCCGCTGGCAATGCCGCTTGTGATTGCAGCGGCAGCGTAAACCAGAATTCGCTGCCTTGGCCGGGGCTGCTGTTGACGCCGATTTCGCCGCCCATCAACTCCACCAGGCGCTTGCAGATCACCAGCCCCAGGCCGGTGCCACCAAAGCGGCGGGTCATCGAGTTGTCTGCCTGCGAGAAGGGGGCAAACAGCCGTTCGCGCTGTGCATCGCTGATGCCGATGCCGGTATCGAAAATGGCAAACCGCAGCAGGTGTTGCCCTGCGTTTTGCTGCAGCTGCCGCACTTGCAGCACCACTTCACCCGCCTCGGTAAATTTGATGGCGTTGGTAACCAGATTGGTCAAGACTTGCTGCAGCCGCAGCGGGTCGCCAAACAGGGTTGCCGGCACATCGGCTGCTACGTGGATGATCAGCTCCAGATCCTTGTTGGCGGCGTTGACCGACATGATGGATGACAGCGTATCGGTGAGATCGCCGAGGTTGAAGGCAATCTGTTGCAAATCCAGCTTGCCGGCCTCGATCTTGGAAATGTCGAGGATGTCGTTGATCACGCCCAGCAATGATTTGCCGGATTGGTTGATCATGGTCAGGTATTCGCGCTGCAGCGATGACAGATCCGTGCCTTCCAGCAGATGGGCCATGCCCAGCACGGCATTCATCGGCGTGCGGATTTCGTGGCTCATATTGGCGAGGAAATCGCTCTTGGCCTGGCTGGCAGCCTCGGCGGCCAGTATGGCTGCCTGCAATTCGGCGGCAACACGTTTCTCTTCGGTTACGTCGTAGGCCACGCCAACAAAGCCGATCACCTGCCCCTGCTCGTCGTGCAATACGGTCACAGTCAGATTCACCAGCAGGGTCGAGCCGTCCTTGCGGACATAATGCCACTCGCGTGATTCGTGGCCATCGCGTTGTGCAACTTCAACCAGGGCGGCAAACCCTTCCACCGGCCGGCCCAGTTCTGCGCTTAATTGGTTCACCTCGTCGGCAAGGTGAATCACCGCCGGGGATGTATGGCCGACCATTTCGTTGGCGCTATAACCCAGCATTTCTTCTGCGCCGGCGCTGAACAGCGTGATGATGCCGCGGGTGTCGGTGGCAATGATCGAGAAGCGCACTGCGCTGTTGATGGTGCTGTTGAGCAGCAAGCGGGCCTTGGCCACTTCTGCCTCGGCACGTTTGCGTTCGCTGACATCGTTGATGGCTGCCAGAATCAGGGTTTCGCCATCGTGGCTGATCGGGCTGAGGCCGATTTCGAGCGGAAACTCGCTGCCATCCTGGCGTTGCCCGAGCAGAATCGGCCGCCGGTTCATCAGCCGCATTTCAGGATGTTGGGCGAAACCTTGCCGGAACGCCGAATGCGTGCCGCGAAAACGCTCCGGCATCAGCAACTCCACCGGCGCGCCAATCAATGCCTGCTGGCTGTAGCCGAACAGCTTGGTGATTTCCCGGTTGGCCATCAGGATACTGCCCTCGGCATTGGCCAGCAGCATGCCGTTGGGGCTGCTTTCAAACAAATCGCGCTGGCGTTGTTCTCCCGCAGTCAGTTCCTGCTGCAATTGCCGTGCACGTTGTTCAATGCGTTTGCGCCTGTCGGCAAATGTCTTCATTGCCAGAAACAGCAGGGTGTCGGTCAGCAGCCCGAGTATGCCGATGACCTCGGGTTCGTTGCTGGCGATGGCGCGTTCAAAACCCGGGGTACTCTCGACATGTAATGTCCAGTTGCGGCCTGGCACCGCCAGCTTGACCTGCCGCGTCCAGGCTGGCTGCCATCTGCCCGGCAGGGTGTTGTCAAACAGCAAGCGCTCTGGCTGGGCCGTGTCTCCATCGTAAATGGCGAAGTGCAGCGGCAGTGCACCGGGTGGAATGAGATTGCCGAACAGGTCGCGACTACGAAACGGTGCGTACACCAGCCCGCGCAAATGCTGACGTTTGTCATCAACGCTGTTGAGCATCTGCCCCCGTGCATACACCGGCACATACATCAGAAACCCCGGCTGGACGTCGGTTTTGGTCTCCTGCACCAGTTGTACCTTGCCGGAAAGCGCAGTCTGTCCGCTATCGATGGCCAGGTCCATTGCCTGGCGCCGCACCGGCTCCGAATACATGTCGAAGCCAAACGCACGCTGATTGCGCCAGTTGAATGGCTCGAGATAAATGATGGCACTGTAGCGTGCGCGTTCTCCGGTGGGCTTGACTGCGTAGTCGGCAAACCCTTCGGCACGGATTTGCCGCTCATGCGCCGCCTTGTCGGCGGCGTTGAACAACACGGTGTAGCCCAGCCCCTGAATGCCGGGGTAATGTTGTTCCAGTTGCTGTGCCAGCACAAACTGCCGCCAGTCGGTGCGGCCCACCTCATCGCTGGCGGCAAACAGGCCGGATGCACTGCGCAATACCAGTTCGTAGGCGTGGATACGATCAACGATGGCCTGCTGGACGTCTGACGCAGCACTGACAAACCGATCGTTGCCGCTCTGTTGCACCCGGTGCCGGGCATTGAACCAGGCCAGGGCGGTAAGCAACAGTGCAATCAGCAGTACCAGCCAGGCGGCGGCGTCGCTTTGCAGCAGTGCCTGCCATTTTGGTTTTGCAGAGGGAAGACGGGAAGGGCTGGATGGGCTCAAGGTCTTGTCCGCCCGTTGTCAGCTTGCCGCTGCCTGAGTCGGAATGGCATCCCCCACCACCCGGTTGCGACCGGCATTTTTTGCCATATACAAGGCCATATCGGCTGCGGCGAGCAGGTTCTGCCGTGCTTCGTCATCCTTCGGGGTCAGCGATGCCACGCCAACGCTGATGGTGACAATGCCCGATTCATTCTGCTGGTGCACAATGGCCAGTTGCCGGATTGCCTTGCAGAGCATGTCGCCAAAGCGCCGTGCCGACTCCAGATCGCTGGCGGGCAGGATCACGGCAAATTCTTCGCCGCCATAACGTGCCGCCATCTCGCCCGGGCGTTTGGCGCAGGCATCAATGGTGGCGGCCACCTGGCGCAGGCAGGCATCACCCTCCTGGTGCCCGTAGTTGTCGTTGTAGCGCTTGAAGTGATCAACATCGATCATTGCCAGCGCCATTGGTGAGCCATAACGCCGATGGCGGCGACATTCTTCATCCAGCTTTTCGTCAAAGCTGCGCCGGTTATGGATGCCGGTCAGGCCATCGAGATTGGCCTGCGCGCGCAAGATGTCCGATTGCCGCTTGAGCGTCAGGTGGGTTTTGACTCTGGCGCTGACCACCGGCGGATTCAGCGGCTTGGTAATAAAATCCACCGCGCCGGCTTCCAGTGCGCGTATTTCGTTTTTCACGCCGCTGTGGCCGGTAACAAAAATCACCGGAATCTGCGCCAGCATCAGGTCGGTTTTCAGTACGTGGCACACCTCGTAGCCGTCCATATTCGGCATTTCCACGTCCAGCAGGATCAGATCGGGCATTTTTTCCCGTGCCAAGGCAAGCGCGTCCACGCCGCTGGTGGCAAAAAATATTTCAGCCTGCTCGTTGAGAATATGGCTCAACACACGAATATTGCTGGCCATGTCGTCCACGATCAGCACGCGGGGCAATGGGGTTGTTTCGGTATTCATCGGGTGTGCATTCCTTGGCGGCCATCTGCCGGGTGGCGTGTGCCACAGGGGGCACGGTTTGTTTGATTCAATATAGAACTGGCAGGCGCCTTACTCAAACCGGCCTTGCCAATTGCGATAACAAGGCTTTGCCATGGCGGTGGAGCGCCACATGCAGTATCGTGTGCCCACTATCGGCAGTGGGAGCGGCATGTGTATTTTCAATCCAGAGACCCCAGCCCGGCTGTCAGCCGTGGCTTCTTGCTGGCTGGGGCGTACAACATTGGCGGTGTGTTGCTGTTTTCGCAGGGCCTGACCAGCAGCACCCTTGCCACACAAGACCCGCAGGCATTCTCTACGCTTGGTTTGCTGGCGATCATGCTCTGGGGTTGCGCCTATGCATCGGTGGCGCGGGTGTATCCGCGTTTACCAGGCCTGGTGCTGGTGTTTGCGCTGGAAAAACTGCTGTATACCGGCAACTGGCTGTTGTGGCTGGATACCCATGCCCACCGGCTGCCGTCCTTGTTTGCCGAAGCACCGCTGACGGCGGTGTTTTACGGCATTTATGGTGCGGGCGATTTATTGTTTGCGATATTTTTCGTGCTGATCGGCATCCGCGCCTGGCGGAATAACTGAGGCAGGCTGCAAGCCAATACTGGCGCGGCTTGCAGCCTTGCCTGCAGGCCGCGCCCAGCTTGCCTTTCAGGCCGATTGCTGCAGCACCGGCCAGCGGGCGACGAATTGGCCGCTGCGATGTACCAGCAGATCGCCAAATTGCAGTAATACCGCTTCTGACTGGTCGGGCCGCAGGAACACCCAGTCATCCACCCCCAGTCTGATCTGTTTTGAGCCGGTGACAATGCTCTGGTTGCTGCTGCTGCCGTAGAGGGCGTTGTCTTGCAGCCCCGGTGGTGATACATAACGCGCCAGCCACTTGCCGCCGTAGATAAACCAGCTTTGCTGCAGGTTGCGATCCCAACAGGCCATCGGCCCGGCCAGGTGCTCGATGCCGGGAATGCGCGTGCCGTCCAGGCGTTTCAGCACTGGCGCGGCAATAAACGCCGCCGGCACAAATTTTTCCAGCCCCGTTACCTCAAAATCGCCCGGCTTGAGCAGGCATGAGCCGGCGCTCAGATCGTTGCACACGCTTTGCCGGCGGTGCCAGTGCAGGGTAGCGCTGCCGGCGCCGTTGAAGGTGAGCGGTGTCTGGTCGAGCAGCGCCGGCGCCTGTTGCCGCAGCAGCGCAATTGCGTCGCTGTAGCGTTGTTGTGATTGCTGGTAGCTCTGTTCAGCGCTTTGCAGCGCGCCGGGAATCTTGCCGACATGCGCGTCGTAACCCATGAAGCCGGAAAAGCTCAGCAACTTGGGCGCGGCCTTGATCTCGCGCAGCATGGCCGCCAACTGGTGCGGATCGCTGACCCCACCGCGATGCAGGCCGACATCCAGCTCGATATTGATGCGCAGCGGTGTGCCGGTTTGCGCCGCCAGTTGCCGGTATTGCAGCAGGCGGTCGTGATTGTTCACCAGCCATTGCACACGCGGCAGGGCGCCCACCGGGGCGTGGGCAACAAACTGCCGCGCCGCCTGAATCGGCAGCGGTTTGCCGAGCAGGATATCCGCCTGCGGAAATTGCGCGGCGCATTGCTGCAGAAACGGCAAGTGAAAACACATCAGCCGCTGGCTGCCGGTTTTGCGCAGCACGTAGTCGATCAGCGCTGCGGACGACAACGATTTCACCACCAGCCGGTAGGCCGCCTGTGGCTTGAGTAATTGTTGCAGCGCGTGGATGTTGGCATCGAGCAAATCCAGATCGAGCAATAGCGTGGGTGTGCCGCTGCCCTGTTGCTGCAGCAGCGTTTGCAGTTGCAGGAAATACGCCGTATGCGCCGCGCCGTGGTCGGCCGGGCGCAGCGCTGCCAGTCCAGCAGCACCGGCCATGCCGATGCCGCCAAGAAAATGTCGCCGAGTCAGTTTCATGTTGTCTCCAGCAGCAGGTGCCGCAGATGGGGGTTGAGCCATTTGCCTTGCGGGTCGGCCTGTTGCCGCACCCGGCAGAAATCAGCAAAACGCGGATACAGTTCGCGCAACTCGCGGTAGCCCAGCGTGTGTATCTTGCCCCAGTGCGGCCGCCCGCCATGTTTGCGCAAAATCGGTTCGATGCGGGTAAACAGCGGCAGATAATCCTGCGGCGCATACTGGTGCACCGAAATCACCGCGCAGGCCTGCTGGTAATAAGGGCTGAGCCAGACATCATCGGCCGCCACGTAGCGGTATTCGATCGGA
>JAUPTR010000145.1 GCA_030917985.1 Pseudomonadota bacterium
ACGTGAAGCGGCCCGCCGTCGGATGATGCAGGAAGTGCCCAAGGCCGACGTGATCGTAACCAACCCGACACACTACGCTGTTGCACTGCGTTATCAAAGCAACAGCATGACGGCTCCGACGGTCGTTGCCAAAGGTGCCCACCTGATTGCTGAACGCATTATCGAGTTGGGCAAGGAAAACCGCGTTGCCATTCTGCGAACGCCACCGTTTGCCCGGGCGCTGTACTTCAATGCTGAATTAGGCCAGGAAATCCCGGCCAAGCTTTACACCGCAGCCGCGGAAGTACTGGCTTATGTTTACCAGCTAAAGTCCTATCAGACCGAAGGCGGCATTGCACCCACCGAACCGGTAGAACTGCCGGTGCCTGCCGACATGGACCCGGAAAACAAGAACAAGGGTAATCAATTGGAGACAGGCCTCTAAAACCGATGCGCAAGCGGTTATACTTGCCGCAAACCGGAGCCGGAACGAGCACCGGATAACTTTCACTCGACAGACAATCCCGGATGGCTACCCCCTCCAACGCACTGCAACTTCCCGGCGGACTGAGTCTGAGCCGATTGGCCGGCCCGGTACTGATCCTCATGATTCTGGCCATGATGATCCTGCGCCTGCCACCGTTTTTGCTGGATCTGCTGTTTACCTTCAATATCGCACTATCGATCATCGTGCTGCTGGTAAGCCTTTACACCACGCAACCTTTGCAGTTTTCCGCATTTCCAACGGTGCTGCTGATCACGACGCTGCTCAGGCTGTCGCTGAATGTGGCCTCTACCCGGCAAGTGCTACTGGAAGGACATACAGGGCCGGACGCAGCAGGCAAGGTGGTAGAAGCATTTGGCCACTTTCTGGTGGGTGGCAACTATGCAGTGGGGATCGTGGTTTTCATCATCCTGATTGTCATCAACTTCGTGGTGATTACCAAAGGTGCCGGCCGTATCGCCGAAGTGGGCGCCCGCTTCACCCTGGATGCGATGCCCGGCAAGCAAATGGCCATTGATGCCGACCTCAATGCCGGCCTGATTGGCGAAGATGAAGCACGCAAACGGCGCTCGGTGATCTCCCAGGAAGCCGAGTTTTTCGGCGCCATGGACGGTGCCAGTAAATTCGTGCGTGGCGATGCAGTCGCCGGCATTCTTATTATGGTCATCAACGTTATCGGCGGCTTGCTGGTGGGTATGCTGCAGCACAATCTGGACTTTGCCACCGCCGCCAACAACTACACCCTGCTGACGATTGGTGACGGCCTGGTGGCGCAGATTCCGGCACTGATCATTTCCACTGCCGCCGGCATTGTGGTCAGCCGCGTCGGCACCGAAGAAGACATGTCGCAGCAGCTGATCGGCCAACTCTTCCAGCGCACACAGGTATTACAGATTTCTGCCGCAGTACTGGCACTGCTGGGGCTGATTCCCGGCATGCCGCACATCCCGTTCCTGCTGATTGCCTCGTCGATGGCGGGCCTCGCCTACATGCTGGAACAACGCGAGAAAATCGCACTGGCAACACCGCCTCCGGCACCAGAGGCGCCGGCCGTGCCGGCGATTCCGGAGTTGCAGGAAGTGGGCTGGGCAGATGTTCAGCCGGTGGATCTGGTGGGGCTGGAAGTCGGCTATCGCCTGATTCCGCTGGTTGACCGCACCCAGGACGGTGAACTGCTGCGGCGCATTCGCGGCATTCGCAAAAAAATTGCCCAGGAAATGGGCTTTCTGGTACCGGCAGTACACATTCGCGACAATCTGGAACTCAAACCAAACCAGTACCGCATCACCCTCAAGGGGGTCGACATCGGCCATGGCGACGCCTACGCCGGCATGTTCCTGGCGATCAACCCGGGGCGGGTACTGGGCGAGCTACAGGGAGCACAGACCAAAGACCCGGCCTTTGGCCTGCCAGCGGTCTGGATTGACGCCAGCCAGCGTGAACATGCGCAGACACTGGGGTATACGGTTGTGGACGCCAGTACCGTGGTTGCCACCCATCTATCTAACATCCTCAACCAGCATGCCGCAGAGCTGCTGGGACGCGAAGAAGTTCAGGCGCTGCTGGATCACGTAGCGAAAGAAGCGCCGAAGCTGGTGGAAGAAACCATCCCCAAGATCGTGCCGATTGGCGTGCTGCAGAAGGTCCTGCAAAACCTGCTGGAAGATGGTGTGCATATCCGCGATATGCGCACAGTGCTGGAAACGCTGGGCGACCAGTATCCGCGCAACCCCGATACCGACGAATTGACCAATGCCGTTCGCGCCACGCTGGGACGTGCTATTATCCATCAAATATTCGGGGATACTGATGAACTGGAACTGATTGCCCTGGATCCGCAACTGGAGCAGATCCTGATGCAAGCGGTTGCCGCAAGGGGTGGCAACGCCGGTGGATTTGAACCAGGTTTGGCGGAAGCGTTGTTGCAACAGGCGGCGCAAGCCACAGAACAACGCGAACAACAGGGGCAAACAGCGGTTCTGATGGTTCCAGGAGCGTTGCGGGCGCTACTGTCGCGGTTTTTGCGCCGCAGCGTACCCCAACTCAGGGTTGTATCCCATAACGAGATACCTGATACTAAAAACATAAGAGTCGTCGCGGTGATCGGAGGACGAGCCCCGTAATGACAGTTGCAGCACTTGTTGCCCGCACACTGCCATTTAGAGAGGCCTCGCCGCCGCGGACCCCCGGACAAGGGCCAATGACCGACATAAACTACACCTTCAGAGCGTGCAACATGCTGGCGTTATCGCTGGCAGGGGCACGGCACCGCTGCGAATTGCAGCAGCCGCCATGCAACGCGGGCTGCGCAGCATGATCGTCAAGAAATTCTACGGCACCAACACCCGCGATGCATTGCGCCAGGTACGCGATGCGCTCGGTCCGGATGCGCTGATTCTTGCCAACCGGCAGATTGCCGGCGGCGGCGTGGAGATCATGGCGGTATCGGACGCAGATGTTGCCACCCTGACCAATACCGGCACAGGCAAGACGGCCACACGCGCCGAAGCGCCGGCGGCTGCGCGCACCAATGCAGCCAGCACGGCACCTGCCGGGCGCAGCAGCCACCTGCAGCGAACCTATGCCTTGCCGGAGACAGAAGCCGAGGAAGACGATGTGGCTGGAGAGGCCTTTGTTGCCGCCATTTCCAATCCGGCAAACACGGTCAGCACGGCCCGCAATGAAGCACGGCCGTTTGTGCCACCCAGGGTAGATACTCCCGGTGTCAACACCAAGCCACAGACATCTGCGAGCGCCGTGCCGAAAAAAGCCGAGCGTTACGTCATCGATGACATGGAAGAAACACCGGCACCACGCAGCAAAACGGCAGCAGAGCCAGTTGAAGCCGCTGCCGGTGAGGCAATGCGCGATATCGTCAAAGAGCTGAAATTTCTCCGACAAATGATGGAAGGCCAGCTGGCGGGCTTTGCCTGGAGCGACCTGCAGAAACACTCGCCGGAAAAACTGGAAATTTTTCGCCGACTGCTCGCATTCGGCTACAGCCCGGCCCTCACCCGCCAGTTACTGGAACACATGCCCAACAATTTCGATGTCGAAACCGGCATGAAATGGATACGTTCGGCATTGCACCGCAATCTGCCGGTGATTCCCGCCGGCCAGGATCTGATTGAGCGTGGCGGCGTCGTTGCGCTGGTGGGGCCGACGGGCGTTGGCAAGACAACCACGGTTGCAAAAATCGCAGCTCGTTGCACCCTCAAACACGGCGCCAGCAAGGTAGCGCTGATCACCACAGACAGCTACCGGATTGGCGCGCACGATCAGTTACGCATCTACGGCAAGATTCTTGGCGTGCCGGTGTACTCGGTAAAAGACGAGGAAGACCTGCAGCTGACGCTGTCCGACCTTGGCAACCGCTTCCTGATCCTGATTGACACCGTGGGCATGAGCCAGCGCGACAAACGCCTGGCGGAACAGATTGCACTACTGGCAGGCAACGGCCGCGAGGTGGAGCGGGTATTGCTGATTTCCGCCACGGCACAGGGCACCACGCTGGATGACGTGGTGCGCTGTTACCAGCAGGGAGGCGGCCTGTCGGGCGGCATTCTCACCAAGCTGGATGAAGCCATGTCACTGGGAACCAGTCTGGACGTGATCATCCGCCACAAACTGCCATTACATTACGTCACCAATGGCCAGCGCGTACCGGAAGATCTGCATCACCCGAATCCGCTTTACCTGCTGGATCGCTCATTCAAAAACGAGCCAGATGCATCTCCGTACACACTACGTGCAGAGGAATATCCGCTGTTTTTCGGCGCCAACTCGGATCAGGCACGCGTAAGCAAGGCCGGAGGCATCAATGGCTGACTGGCTGGGCGATCAGGCAGCCGGCCTGCGCAAGCTGGTCGCACGTGACCGCACGCGCAGCATCTGCTTCAACGGCGGACGGGGCGGCACCGGCACTACCAGCGCGGTCATCAATCTGGCACACGCACTGTCCAACCTCGGCAAACGCGTTCTGGTACTGGATGAACATGTCGGCCAGAGCAATGTAGCCGCACGCCTTGGCCTCAAGCTGCAAACTGATCTGGAACAAGTACTGCAACGCCGCCTGCCGCTGGACAAACTCCTGGTAAACCTCCCCGGCGGCGGCGAGCTGATACCGATGACAGCACGCCCGGAAACACTGGCACGCCTCAGCGCCTATGAAGAAGACCGGCTGGCCTTCGAGTTCAACCATCTGACGTCAACCGTCGATATGATTCTGGTCGATGCACGCGCGGCGGCCAACAACCGCGCGCCAAGTCTGAATCTGGCTGCGGAAGAAAACGTGATTGTGATCAGTAATCGTGCCGAATCGATTACCGACGCTTACGGCATGATCAAGCTGCTGCACCGCGAATATGGCCAGCACAGTTTCCGCGTATTGATCACACGAGTGGGTTCGCTGCAAGAGGCCCAGGCACTGTTCCGCCGCATCGTCGAAGTTGCTGGCAAATACATACAGGTATCGCTGAAGCTGATCGGTTTTGTGCCCGAAGACGAGCGGCTGGCGCGCGCCGTCAGGCTGCAACAACCGGTACTGAGCGCGTTTCCCGATGCCGACTCCAGTTGTGCCTATCACCAGTTGGCTGTTGCGCTGGATGGCTGGCAATCGCCTGTCAGCCTGCTCACCTCGCCCACCAGTTTTGTCCACCGTTTGATTCAGAGTAGCCGGGCCCTGTCCGAAGGCCTGCAGCACTGACCATGTACAAGCCCGATATCGGCATTACTCCCGAAGACCGCGTGACGCAATTTGCGCCGCTGGTAAAACGTATCGCCTATCACTTCATGACCCGAGTGCCGGCCAGCGTAGAAGTCAACGACCTGATCCAGGTAGGCATGATGGGCTTGATGGAAGCGGCCTACAACTACGATGCCAGCCACGGGGCACAATTTGAGACCTACGCCACACAGCGCATTCGTGGCGCAATGCTCGATGAACTGCGTAACGCCGACTGGATGCCGCGCAGCAGCCGCAAGAACCTGCGCACCATCGAAACATCGATACATCGCCTTGAGCACGAACTGGGGCGCACGCCCAACGAGCAGGAAATCGCCGACAAGCTCAACCTGCCGCTGGCCGAATACCAGAAAATGCTCGACGACGCCCGCGGTTATCAGCTGATTTATTACGAAGATTACGAAGAAGAAGGCGAAAACGATCAGCTTGACAGCATGAAAGCCGACCGCAGCTCCAACCCTGCCGACATTCTTGATGAACAGGGCTTTCGCAGCGGGCTGATTGCCGCCATCGACACCCTGCCCGAACGCGAAAAGCTGGTGATGGCGCTGTATTACGAGCAGGAGCTTAATCTCAAGGAAATCGGCGAGGTATTGAGCGTTTCCGAATCCCGCGTGTGTCAGCTGCACAGTCAGGCCGTGGCAAGGTTGCGCAGCAAACTGAAAGATTGGCTAAAGTAATACAGTTGCGGCCGATAATGTAGCTTGGCCCTCACTCCCTGGCGCGCACTCTGCATGCAAAAATTCGACACTCTCAGCGTTATCGGCATTCTGCTGGCTCTGATTGCCATTCTTGGCGGACAGGCGCTGGAAGGCGGACACATCTCCTCGCTATTGCAGCTGACGGCGTTCCTGATCGTCATGGGCGGCACCATTGGTGCAGTGATGCTGCAAAACACCGCTGCGGTGTTCATGCATGGGCTACGCCTGGCGAAGTGGGTATTTGTACCGCCCGACTACAATCCCCAGAAGCTGATCAAAACCCTGCTGGAATGGAGCCAGGCATCGCGCAAGGGTGGTTTGCTGGCACTCGAAGCCCAGGTTGGCTCGTTGCGCGACAACTTCATGAAAAAGGGCGTGCAATTGCTGATCGACGGGAGCGACCCGGAAGCCCTGCGCATGGCGCTGGAACTGGAGCTGGATGTATATGAAGAAGAACAGCGACGCGCCGCAAAAATCTGGGATGCAGCAGGCGGCTACGCTCCCACCATCGGCATTCTCGGCGCAGTCATGGGGCTGATTCACGTAATGGAAAACCTGTCCGACCCATCCAAGCTTGGCGGCGGCATTGCGGTAGCCTTTGTTGCCACCATTTACGGCGTTGGCTCCGCCAACCTGCTGTTTCTGCCAATTGCCAACAAGATCAAGATGCACATCGAATCCCAGGTCAAATTGAAAAGCATGTTTATCGAAGGTCTGGTGGGTATCGGCAACGGTGAAAACCCGCGCATCATCGAATCCCGTCTGCAAGGCTTTCTCGGCTGACATGGCATGAGTGGTCTATATCCATAAAAGCCTGCCGCAGCAGCTCCGCCTGCACTCGAGGCAAAACAAGCCGTCTGACTGACGAAACCAGCCGCCACAATACCAAGCGGCACCAGCAAGACCTGCAGGAGAACACGTAATGTTCACGAGTCTGCCCCATATCCTGATCGTGGATGACTCACCGCTGAATCTGGAAATCCTCTCGGCGGCACTGATCAACGAATATGAAATCGAAACCGTACAGTCCGGCAGGCAGGCACTGGCATTGGCGCAGCAACTGCAGCCGGACGTCATCCTGCTGGATGTATCGATGCCGGAAATGGACGGCTTCGAAGTCTGTCAACGCCTCAAACAGAACCCGGCAACGGCAGAGCTGCCGGTGATTTTCCTGACATCGATAGAATCCAGCGAATCGGAAGCTCAGGGCCTGGCACTGGGTGCGCTGGACTATATCGTCAAACCCTTCCAGATCGAAATCGTGCGTGCCCGTGTGCGCAACCTGCTGGCTTTGCATCACACCCGCCACACCCTGCAACTGGCATTGGGCAGTGCCAGGCTGGGCATCTGGCAATGGGAGCTGAACGGCGATCACGTCTGGTTTGACAACAGCATGCCGTCGCCACTGGGTTATGCCCCCGGCGAGATGCCGGAAGGCCCGCAGAGCTGGGACGACTTTGTGCATCCGGATGATTTGCTGGGGCTGGAACTGTGTCGGCAGAAACTGCGACGCAACGCCCCTCATTTCGAAATCGAATTAAGGCTGCGCAACAAGCAGGATACCTGGACCTGGGTGCTGGTAGCGGGAGAACCACTGAAACGCACAGGCCAGAAAAACACCATCATTGGCACTTTCCGCGATATCCAGCGGCGCAAGCAGGCAGAGCAAGCCCTGGCAGCACGCGAAGCCGAGTTATCAACACTGATCGCCGCACTGCCAGACATGATTCTGTCGCTGGACATGTCCGGCGATATCAGCCAATGCCACATGCCGGCCGACATGCAGGGCTGGCCGGAATTCAACTGCCAGGCAGGCCAGAGCCTGACCCAGGCTTTACCATCCCAGCTTGCCGGCGAACTGGTGCAACACATTGTCGATTTGATGAGTGGCGGCGGCACACGGCAATTTGTTGTAGATATCGGGCAAACAGGCAATGCCTGCCGTCTGAATGTCAAAATCACCCGCCGCGAAGACAAGGATGGCTACCCGATCGGCTTCCTGCTGATCATCCGCAATCTGTCGCAAACCTGAGCAACCGCTCCGGACCTTGCCCCCTACCCCACAACAACGGCAGCGCCGAGCAGATACCCTATAGTTAAATCAGCAAATACTGATTAATGATCGGGGGCAATCATGCTGCTGTTTCTGGCTCGCTGGCTACGCATCCTGTGCGGCTGGCTGGATCTATTGCTGTTTACCCTGTTGATGCTGCTGTTGGCGGCCATGCCGCAAGCCTGGATCAGGGGTATCTATCCGCCGCTGTTCCACGCCTGGTGCCGGGTGTTTGTGCGTGCGGTCAATATCGACTTGCGCCTGCACCAGAAAAATCTCTGCCCGCTGCCCAGGCAATACATCCTGATTGCCAATCACCCTTCGGCGTTTGAAGACATTGGCGTGCCGGCGCTGTTTCCCGTCACATCACTGGCAAAAGCCGAAGTGGCCGACTGGTGGTTCGTCGGCAGAATTGCCCGCGCCTGCGGCACCCTGTTTGTACACCGTGAATCGGCCGATTCGCGCAAGGCAGCACTGCAGGCCATTATTCAGGCATTGGCGCAGGGCAAAAACATCGCACTCTACCCCGAAGGAGGCTGTCACGGCCGCAGACTGTTCAAGCACTTTCGTTATGGCGCATTTGAAGCCAGCCTGGCCAGCAATGTGCCGATCCTGCCGGTGTTCATCCATTACGAGGCACAGGAAGACTTCGAATGGAACGAACAAACACTGCTGCAAAAAATCCGCGATTTCATTCTCACCCGTAACAACCGTGCCAACTATTACGTCTACGATGCCATCAACCCGCAGCAATTCGCCGACAAGGATGCCTACAGCGCCCACGTTTACAGTCTGTATCGGCAATGGCAGCGTCAGTATCTCGAATAACCGCCATTTCGCGCAGTGCGGCAGCCTGTCGGACTGGGGCAATCGTCCCGAGGCCGGATGCGCCAGCTCTTGAGGCATGCAGCCGGTGCCGGTATCGAGAAAGCAGGCAGCAATCCACCACACCCATGCTGCAAGCCGCTCTGGTATTGGCCTGCAGGCCGGCCTGCAAGGCAATACCAGAGCGGCTTGCAGCGCATCGATCAAACTCGCCGGCAAATGTGCCGGGCATCGCACCTGCAACAAGCAACAATAAGCGCTCAAGCTTTTAGCCTGCTGCACCGTTAACAGCTATAATCGTCATAAACTGGTTTCAATCCAAGCGGTATCCGTATGAATTTATTCAAAAAGCCTCAAGCAGTCCCTAACCAGCGCTCGCCGCTGCCGCCGCACCTTGCCAGCCTGCTGCGCGAATCGTGGTGGCTCGGCCTGGTGGTGGCTGCCATTTATCTGGTGCTGGTGTTGCTGTCGTATCACCCGACCGATCCCGGCTGGTCGCACAGCGCTACCCACGCCCAACTGCAGAATCGCGGCGGCGAGCTGGGCGCCTGGATTTCCGATCTGCTGCTTTACATCTTCGGCGTCTCGGCCTGGTGGTGGGTGGTGTTCTGTGTCACCGCCATCTGGTGGGGCTACAAACGTATTGATCGCGTAGAACCAACCAACAAACCGGTTGCATTTATCCGTATCAGCGGCTTTTTGCTGTTGCTGCTGGCCAGTTGTGGGCTGGAATCGCTACGCATGTACAGCATGAAAGCCGCTCTGCCACTGGCACCGGGCGGCATGCTCGGTGCGGTGGTAGGTGACTGGCTGGCGCGGGTGATCGGTTTTTCCGGCGCCACCCTGCTGATGCTGGCGCTGATCGCGGTGGGCTTTTCGGTGTTTACCGGTATCTCCTGGCTGCAGGTGATGGAATCACTCGGCACTTGGCTGGAACGCGCTTATTTCTGGAGCATCAACAGCTACGAAGCCTGGCAGGATCGCAAGATCGGCGCGGTAGCCAAGGTGGTGCGCGAAGAAAAGGTCAAGGTCGAGAAGAAAAAGCAGGAAGTGGCAGAACCACTGCATATCGAACCAGCGCAGCTCGAAGTGCCAGTGGCGAAAAAGGTCGAAAAAGCCATCGAGCAGGAACAACGCAGGGAAATCCAGAAGCCGCTGTTCGACGATCTGCCGCTGCCGCCCTCCACCGCCTCCGGCACCTTGCCATCGGTAACGTTGCTGGAGCCGCCGGGCATGCTGCAGGAAACCGTCAGCCACGAAACGCTCGAATACACCTCGCGCCTGATCGAGCGCAAGCTGGCCGACTTTGGCGTAGAAGTCAAAATTGTCGCCGCCTACCCTGGCCCGGTGATCACCCGCTACGAAATCGACCCGGCGGTGGGCGTCAAAGGTGCGCAGATCGTCAATCTGATGAAAGACCTGGCGCGGGCGCTGGGGCTGATTTCAATCCGCGTGGTCGAAACCATTCCCGGCAAAACCTATATGGGCCTGGAACTGCCGAACCCGAAACGGCAGATCGTGCGCCTGTCGGAAATTCTCTCCTCCGAGCAATACGCGCAGATGTCGCCACACCTGACCGTAGCGCTCGGCAAGGATATCGCCGGCAAGCCGGTGGTGGCCGATCTGGGCAAGATGCCACACCTGCTGGTGGCCGGTACCACCGGCTCGGGCAAGTCGGTGGGCGTCAACACCATGATCCTGTCGCTGCTGTACAAAGCTTCGCCACATGAAGTGCGCTTCATCATGGTTGACCCGAAAATGCTGGAGCTGTCGGTGTACGAAGGCATTCCACACCTGCTGGCGCCGGTGGTCACCGACATGAAACTGGCGGCCAACGCGCTCAACTGGTGTGTGGCGGAAATGGAAAAACGCTACAAGCTGATGTCGGCCATGGGCGTGCGGAATATCGCCGGCTACAACCAGAAGCTGAAAGAAGCGGAAAAAGCCGGCAAGAAAATGACCAACCCGTTCTCGCTGACACCGGACGACCCGGAGCCACTGGACGTATTGCCGTTCATCGTCGTCGTCGTCGACGAATTCGCCGACCTGATGATGGTAGCCGGCAAGAAGATCGAAGAACTGATCGCACGCCTGGCGCAGAAAGCCCGTGCCGCCGGTATTCACCTGATTCTGGCGACACAGCGGCCGTCGGTGGACGTGATTACCGGTCTGATCAAGGCCAATATCCCGACACGCATGGCCTTCCAGGTGTCGTCGAAAATCGACTCGCGCACCATTCTCGACCAGATGGGCGCCGAATCGCTGCTGGGCCAGGGCGATATGTTGTTCCTGCCGCCCGGCACCGGTTATCCGCAGCGGGTGCACGGCGCATTTGTGGCCGACGAAGAAGTGCACAAGGTGGTGAATTTCATCAAATCCACCGGCGAGCCGGACTACATCGACGGCATTCTCACTGGTGGCGCCACGCTGGAAGACGGCGGCGCGGCCGGGGGCGAATTTGGCGCTAGCGGCGACGCCGAAGCCGATCCACTCTACGACGAAGCCGTGGCCATTGTTGTCAAAACCCGCCGCGCCTCGATTTCGGCAGTGCAACGGCATTTGCGTATCGGCTACAACCGCGCAGCACGGCTGATTGAGCAGATGGAAGCTGCCGGGCTGGTTTCACCGATGGAATCCAACGGCAACCGTACCGTACTGGCGCCATCGCGTGAAGAATAATCCATTCAAATCAAAACCCTGAATCCAGGGCGCTGCGGCGCCCTGTTTTGTTGCTTGCGAGGTTGCCGACGTGGCCTACACTGAAAAGAAACGCGAACCGCGACGCCAAAGGAGGCAACATGAACGAGCATTACCGTACCCTCAAATTCAGCCCGATTGACCCGACATCGACCTGCGCCAAAACGGACCGAGGCTACGACAACCTGACGCTGAAGCACCCTGCCCTGGCAGTGATGACTGACTTTCGCCTGGTGCCGGCAGCCACCATTACCCCCCAGGCATCACTAAGCAAGGCGCTGGAAAAAATGAAAACCGTCGGGGTACGCATGCTGCTGGTGCTGGATGATGAAGGCACGCTGAAGGGTCTGATTACGGCACATGACATTCTCGGCGAGGGCGTGATCGAATACGTGGAGAAACACCGCATCAAGCGTGAAGAACTCACCGTCAACGAAATCATGCAGCCCATCATGGCGCTGCATGGTCTGCCGCTGCAGGAAGTGCTGAACAGCACGATTGGCGACCTGATCCACACACTCAAGGGCAAAGGCTTGCAGCATGTGCTGGTTTCCACGGTCGAATTTGGCGAAGCCAAAATCCGTGGCATTTTTTCTGCCGCCGAAATTGGTCGCCAGCTTGGCCTGGAGATGGACCCAATGGCGCCGGCACGCAGCTTTGCCGAGCTGGAAAAGGTATTGCTGCACACCAGGGCAGCCGCCTGATATCCACGAGGCAACGCCATCCAGGAGGCCAAGTTGCCGATACCTGCCCGCTTCGGCATCATCAACTCGTTCCGTTTTCAGATTGTTGCCGGCTCGATCCTGTTGCTGCTGATATCTGCCGTGATGCTGGTGACCACCAACCAGCGGCTGATTCAGAGCAACACACTGGAGGCATTTAATGCCAATCGGCGGCAAATCTCGCAGATGCTCAACCTGAGCATCTCGCCCTATTCCTCAACCGACAGGCTGGAAGAACTCAAGCCGTTTCTGGAAGAAATGCTCGACGGTGGCAACTACGGCATCAGCTATCTGGTGGTGTTGCGCGAAAATGGCCAGGTGGCGCTCCAGGTAGGCAAGGTGCCACAGCCGCTACCTGCGCCGGACAATGACATCGCGGCAGCCTTCAACCAGGGCGCCGTCCATTCCAGCCAGGCCATATTGCTGGAAAACAATGCCGTAGCAGACATGCGCTGGGGCATGAACACCAGCGCACTGCTGCAAACCGCGCAGCAAGCCAAACGAGACAGCATGGTGGTGGTATTCATCGGCATTCTGATCACCGGCTCGCTGGCGGTATCCATGGGCGTCAACGCTGCCAGCCGCCTGCGCAAGATCGGCGAAGCCAGTCAGGCACTGGTGGATGGCGACTACGGCAAAACCGTGCCGGTGGAGGGCCCGGAAGAATTCCGGCGGCTTGCCAGCCATTTCAACCACATGTCGGCCACCATCAATAGCCGTATCGACCAGCTGAAGCAGAGCCAGTACGAGCTCGCCAGCCTCAACGAGGCACTGGAACACCGTGTTGAAGAACGCACAGCGGCACTGATCGACAGTAATCACCAGCTCGAAGAGAGCGTGCAACATCTGAACCAGGCTCGCGCATCGCTGGTGCAGTCGGAGAAACTGGCCGGGCTTGGCGCGCTGGTGGCGGGCATTTCACACGAGCTGAATACCCCGCTCGGCAACGCGCTCACCGTGGCTACCACGCTTGCCGAAGAAACCCGCAAACTGGAACAGGAAATTCAGACCGGCCTGAAAAAATCCACCCTCAGCACCTATCTGGACACCGCCAGAACCGCATCGGACATCATCGAAAACAATCTGCACCGGGCGGCCGATCTGGTTTCCAGCTTCAAACAGGTAGCGGTGGACCAATCCAGCTCGCAACGCCGCCGCTTCAACCTGAAGCAGAATATCGGCGAACTGCTGCGTGCCCTGCAACCCATACTCAAGCGCCAGGATTGCCAGCTCAACATCGAGATTGCCGATGATCTGGAGCTTGACTCATTCCCCGGCCCCTTGTCGCAAGTCATCGCCAACCTGATCAACAATGCGCTTTTGCACGCATTCGACGATCAGCATGGCGGCACAATCCAGCTGCGGGCACAGGCCGATGGCCTCGACCACCTGAGCATTGAATTCGGCGACAACGGCAAAGGCATTCCGGCGGAAAACCTCGGCCGCATATTCGATCCGTTTTTTACCACCCGCCTGGGCCAGGGCGGCAGCGGCCTCGGCCTCAACATCGTCCACAATGTCGTAACCGGCGTGCTCGGCGGCTCAATCCAGGTTCAATCGACGCTTGGCCAGGGCACCCGCTTCCAGCTACGGATACCTCGGTTTGCCCCTCGTCTGCAGCAAACCACCTCTGGCACGACAGGTGAAAACCGGCAGCCAGCCGGACTTGAGCGATCATAGCGAGCCGGGTGGAAAAACAATGCCGGATTCACCCGCACTGTTGCGGCACATGGCATAGCTGAAAAAACGGGTGGCCCCTTTTCCCATGGGCACAGCAGCGCAGTCTCAAGTCCGGCAGCTTGCCAGGTTGTTGACTACAACAATGCCTCGACAGCCTCACACGCCTGCAACAAACCATGACGGGTGTCACCGAACTGGCTGGCGATGTGCCGGGCTTGCTGGCGGATATCGGGGCTGGCCAGCAGTTGCTGCAGCTGGCGCGCAAAACGGCGCGGGCCACTGCCCCATTTGAGCACACTGCCACAGCCAAGGGACTGCACGCGGTTGGCGTTGTCGAACTGGTCATGCGCCATGGGCAACACCAGCTGCGGAATGCCGGCGCGAAATGCCTGGGCGGCGCTGCCGATGCCGCCGTGGTGCACCAAGGCTGCAGCCCGCGGCAATACCTGGCTGAACGGCAGATAGCTGCGATGCAGCACATTGCCTGGCAACGGGGGCAGCTGTGTTTCGAAGCGCGTCAGAAAGATGCCCTTGACCGGCAACTGCCGACACACTTGTGCGGCATTGCGAAAGAAGCCTGCCGATTGCGCCATGGCACTGCCGGGGCAGAACACCACCAGAGGCTCGGGGCGAGCCAGAAACTGTTGCAGCTCTTCATCCAGCGGATGCTGGCCACTTTCGTCGTAGAGCGGAAACCCCACCAGCCGGCTCTTGCCCGGCCAATCAGGCTGCGGCGCAGCAAACCATTCGGGAAACAGGCACAGCACCAGATCGCCGTGATTGGCCCAGCCGGTAAACACATTACATACCGGAGCCAGCCCCAGTCGCTCACGCAGGCCATTCAGATCCGGCTGGCAGATGCGGTCAATATACTGATCTTCGACCATTGACCAGAGCTTGCGCCGCCATTTGGGCGACAGCCAGTGAACAAAGCCGGTATCCCGATAAGTGGGTGGATCATAAGCCGACATGAAAATCGAGGGTGCCAGCTGTGTCGCAACAAACGGCAGACGGTATTTCTCGGCGGCCAGGCGCGGGCCAAACGCCAGCGGCGAGCCGATCAGCAGCGGCTGTTGCGCGCGCCGGGTCTCGATGTGCCGCAGCGAATGACGCATCATGTCGTTCACCATCGGCCAGATGCCGGCAAACCCCTTCTTGGCGTGCCACACACGACGGTCGAGCAGCACCTCGGCCAGCAATTCCAGCGAGCCGCAGCCCACGTATTCGATTCCGGCCTGGTCAACCGCATCGCGATAGTTGGGAGAGGTCAGAACGCTAACCTGATGGCCGCGTTGTTGCAGTGCCTTGGCCAGCCCCAGGTGGGGATGCAGATCGCCGGCCGAGCCAACGGCGGTGATGATGATCGGACGTTGCGACATGGCGGGTATTCTCCTGTTTTCCATATCCTGTTATGCCAATTGAATAGCCAGCTGATTTTTGCTACAAATGCAGCTGATCGATATTTTTTGAAGCCCACACTCATGACCAGCAACGACACCACACCGTTCAAACCCGCCGACTCGCTGACTGTAACCGTAGCCAAGCATATTGCCGGAGAAATCATCACCGGCAGGCTGGCGGCCGGCAGCCGCATCCAGGAGCAGGAACAGGCCGCCACGCTCAACGTCAGCCGTGGCGTTGTGCGTGAGGCCTTGCTGCTGCTGGAACGCTGGCACCTGCTGCAGATTCAGCCACGGCGCGGTGCAGTGGTCACACGCATGACCGCATTTGAAGTGGTCGGGCTGTATCAGGTATGGAGCAACCTGATGCAGCTGCTGACACGACAACTGGTCAGCGGCGCCTCGGACAGCGATATCGGCACCTACACCGGCCTGCTGCAACAACTGGAGCAAAGCCTGACACGCGGCCAGTTCGACAAGTTTTTCGAGCTGCGTATCGCCATCTACGAACAATCCTGCCAGGCCGCCAACAATCCCTTTCTCACCCGCCTGCTGGGCGATATTTTTCCGGCGGCAATGCGTGCCGGTTATCTGCTGGCAGTCAATGGCGGGCTGGAATGGCTGATGGAAGTACGCCAGTTTTTTGTCGACATGCTGCCACTGGCGCAAAACCGCGATAGCGACGGCGCAGCGCGGCTGCTGACCCGCTTCTACGAACGCGAATGCGCACTGGTGCTGGCCGAGCTGGAAAAACAACGCCTCAAGGCCGGGCCGGCGATCAGTAGCGCAGATTCTGCAGATGCCACGCCAGCGCTCGCCGCAGCACCAGCGGCGTGATCAATGCCGCCAGTACGGCGGCAAAACCAGCCTTGAACAGCACAAACCCGCCAAACGACATGGCGTGCACCTGCAATAGCTGCAGTAGCCAGAGCGTGAGTGGTACCAGCGTCAGCGCGGCCAGCAGGCCCAGCAGCAAGCCCAGAAGCAAGGGGTGCTGCGGCAGGCCGCCCGCAGCGGGCAGCCGCGCCGGGTGCAGCACCACACGCCGGGCAAACATCGAGCGAAAGGTCGGCATTACCGCCAGGCACAGCAAGGGCGGCAGCAGCAAGGCCGTGGCGAGGGTATCGCCAACGATGCTGTTGCTGCCGATGAACGGCACCTGCGGCATCTGCCGGAACAGCAGCCAGGCCAATGCGGCGTTGATGGCAAAATTGACCACAGCACCGCCGATCACCTGCTCGCGCCGGTAATGTTGATACTCCTTGATCATCGACGGCTCCGCTCAATCAAACTTGTAGCCGGCAAGCTGATGATCCCACTTGCTCTTGTCACCGACAGCCTTCACCACCATGCCCACTGCCGGTGCATACCAGCGGGTGGAACGAGATTCGCCGGTCAGAATCAGCATGGCGCGCCATTTTTCCTGGCATTCGATGCGGTAGCTGTCGAACTGGCCGGCAGCCACCGTGACTTTTTCCCAGGCCTTGACCTCACAACTGACCTTGCTGCTCCACTTGGCGCCATCGTCGGCCGAAAAGCCATCGTATTCACCACTCCATTTCTTGCCCAGCGACAGCGGATAGGATAATTGCGGGAAAAACGGCTTGAACTCGACCAGTGTCTCGCCGCTGGCCTTGACCACCTTGACCGGATTGAGGTCATTGGCCACCGACATGTGCATCAGGTTGTCGCCACACTGGGTGATCATCTCGCCCTTGCGGTTTGCCTCTTTCACCTGCCAGCAGAT
>JAUPTR010000146.1 GCA_030917985.1 Pseudomonadota bacterium
CGGCGGCTGCGACAACACGGACGTCAACATCCGAGATGTGGCGAACGACCTCAAGCAACAGAATGTGACGATGCAGAGCAAAGCGCCTGTACCGACACCCACAGCGCCGACATGGAAGCGGCCGCACAGTCTGCCGTCAACGCTGCGGACTCGACACTGAAACTGGCGAACATCCGCTACAACGCAGGTTATTCGCAGTTTCTTGAAGTGCTGATTGCGCAGGGCACCTACAACGACGCCTGGCTCAACCTGATCCAGGAAAAACGCGACCGCCTGCTGGCAACCGTGGAGCTGTACAAGGCGATTGGCGGCGGCTGGCAAAGCTGATTGTCACAGCCAGACCACAAAGGGCGCTGCGGCGCCCTTTTTCGTTGCCCTGCAGGCCGCTCTGGTGGCGGCTTGCAGCCCGGCCTGCAACACAATATGGGTGCGGCCTGCAGGCCGGTGTCAATAGCCGTATTTACGGGCAATGGCAGCCGGAATACCCAGCTGGGTAATGGCAGCCAGCTCCAGATCAAAGGCATCACGCAGGGCCATATCGTGAAAGCGCAAGCGGTACACAGAGGGCGGAAACAGCCGGTGAATCTCAACCGGCTGGGGCTTCTCGGCAAACGGGCTGTCTGCCAGCAGCTTGTTCTGATACTCAAAAATATGCCGTTCGCGCACAATCACATCAGCGCCGCCACGATACAGCAAACGGTTTTGCCCCATCTGGTCGGCGGTTTCCCGGTAGTCGGCGCAGCGCGAAACCGCCTGCTTGTAGTCCTCACCCAGAAACTGGCTGGCTTTCTGGAAACCCACCACCCTGAGCCCGGCCAGATCGGCCAGCTTGTTCAGGCTGATTTTGCGTGCAGCCAGTGTGATTGCCACATTTTCAAAGGCGATATACGGCTCGCTGAAATACCCCTCAGCGCCCGGCTCGGGCTGGGCAGTGGTGGCGACATCCACCAGGCGCTGCTCAAATTCATACTTGATGCGGGCATTGGGCACATACACCGGCACCAGCTCGTACCCGAGGCGCTGCAACACTGTTCGCACAATCTCGACCTCAATGCCACGATGTTTGCCGGCAAACACAAACGGCTCGCGCATGGTGCCAAACGCCACCCGCACCTCACGCGCCCAGGCATCACCCGGCAGACAGCAGGCCAACCACAGGCCAACGGCAAGCACACACCTCATTGAAACCAGCGAACGCAACAACATCGGCATTCTCCCGCAGCCAAGCCCTGCCACCAGCATAGACCTTTTGCGCAGCAAGATCGTACCCCCTTGTCAGAGCGCCACCCCGCAACGGCGCAGCACCAGCCACATCAAACCATAAGCCAGCACCGTAGCCGCCGACGCCAGGCTCAGCGCCAACCAGAAGCCAAAGCCTTGGCGCAGCAGCCACGGCAACAGCAAAAACAGCAGCAGCGACGGCAACACCAGCCAGAAAATCTGCCCCGACAATTCCGCAATCGCCCCCGGCGACGCGCCTTCGGCATGCATCCACACAAACGCCAGCAGCGACGTCAGCGGCAACGAAGCCAGCAACGCCGCCAGCGCCGAACTGCGCCTGGCGATTTCGGAAATGGCCACCAGCACCGTGGCCGAGAGCAGGATTTTCAGGGCGTAATAAGGCATCGCAACATCCAGCGGGGGCGGAAATGGGGGAATGGTAGCGCGGATAGGCTTGCGGGTGTGTGGCTGAAGGCGGTTGCGCGCAGATACCCGATTGGGGGGGACAGGCATCTTTGTAGCCTGGATGCAACGCAATGGAATCCGGGGTTGCGGCGATGAGCCGGACAATCTGTTTCGTGCGCTAACGCGCGTTTTTTTAGGTGCCGGGGGTGCCCGGCAGGCACGTTACTTTTCTTGTCTCGCCAAGAAAAGTAACCCAAAGAAGGCGACCCGAAGGTCACGCCCTTCGCTAAGCGGCAAAGCCGCTAAGCTCTGGGGCAGCCTGTGCTTCCTCCGCAAGGGAGAAAGCCAGTTCTAAGCGCCAAGGCGCCAGGAACTTGGCTTTTCGCCAGCTACGGCCGCTGCGGAACTCGCCCCAGCCCTGCGGTCTGGGACTCAAACAGTCCTCGCGGACTTCCCCGCATTGAACTGCGATGCTCGGCGTGACCAACGGGACTATTTCCGTGATTAATCTAGCACCTAAGCTTGGCTGGTTTGGGTAGGGTGGGCAGCTTGCTGCCCACCAATCCGCGTGGGCAAAATTTGCCCACCCTACAAAAACCACCTGCCCTGCAAGCCGCTCTGGCATTAGCTCACAGCCTTGCCTGCAGACCAATACCAGAGCGCTCTCCAGCACATCGGGTTTCGTCGGACTTCAATCCCACGCAGTCGCTTGCTTTCGGCACCGCGTCGGGCTGAAGCCCGACCTACAAAAGTCATTGCCAGCTATACCCAATACCGTTTGCGCCACCACGAACAAGTTCCCGTAGGTCGCGCCGAGCATCGCAGCTTGAAACGGGGAAGTCGGCGAGGACTGTTTGAGCGGCCAAAGGCCGCGAGTTCCGCAGCCGCCGTTTCAAGCGAGAAGCGCAGGCTGCCCCAGAGCTTAGCGGCTTTGCCGCTTAGCGAAGGGCGTGCCGTAGGCTAATCCGTAGCGCAGCGAAGGACGCGACGTCCGGGTCGCCTTCTTTGGGGTACCTTTCTTGGCGAGACAAGAAAGGTACCGTGCCTGCCGGGCACCCCCGGCACCTAAATCAATTGCGCGTTAGCGCACCAAACCAACCCGAGAGCAAATTCAGCGGCAGTACCCCCTCTCCCCAACCCCTCTCCCGCAAGGGGCGAGGGGCGGCACCCCTGCAGCCCGCTCTGCTATTGCCCTGCAAGCACGCCCGCAAGCCAATACCAATGCGCCCTGCAGCCCTGCCCCTCAACGGAGGCCGCCATGCCTGAGCTTGCCAAGGCCGAGCTGATCGAGCTGAAGCCGGATCTGAAAACCATCGACCCGCAGGGCCAGCGGGTGAAGGTGCAGTTCAATCCGGAGACACTCAAGGTCA
>JAUPTR010000147.1 GCA_030917985.1 Pseudomonadota bacterium
CTGGGTGAAGAAAACAGTTATGGCAATCCACGTTCGGATGACGACGAAGCCTATGATCAGCAGCTCATGGTTGCTGCTGTTCCAACCCTGCGTGAGCATCTTGAAGCCCAGTTGCGGCTGACGGCGCTGGATCAGCGTGACTTGGCCCTGGTGACGCTGCTCATCGATACGCTTGATGAGGACGGATTTCTTACCCAGCCGCTGGATGAGATCCTTGAGTCTTTGCCGCCAGAGCTGGGGGTTGAGCCTGAAGAGTTGCAGGTGGCATTGCGGTTGTTGCAGACATTTGAGCCTGCAGGTATCGCGGCCCGCAATCTGGGTGAATGCCTGTTATTGCAGCTGGATGCTCTGGATCTGGACTGTGAGCCGCGTATCGGATTGCTGGCACGTCGCCTGGTGACGTCGCATCTCGATCTGCTGGCTGGCAAAGATTACAATAAACTCAAGCGCCAATTGCAATGCGCCGATTCGGAGCTGCGTGCAGTGCAGGAACTGATCCGGCGCTTGAATCCGCGCCCTGGCTCGCAATTTGGCCAGCCTGAAACCCGTTATGTGATTGCCGACGTTGTCGTGCGCCAGGTTAAAGGGGTGTGGCTTGCCAGCCTGAACACTGCCGCGATGCCGCGTTTGCGGGTGAATCGCATGTATGCAGATATCCTTGGCCGTCACCGCGACGGTTCGGGTGGACAGTTGGCCTCTCAATTGCAGGAAGCCAAATGGCTGATCAAGAATGTGCAGCAGCGTTTCAATACCATTCTGCGGGTGGCGCAGGAGATCGTTGATCGCCAGTCACGGTTTTTCGAGCATGGCGAGGTGGCCATGCGGCCGCTGGTGCTGCGCGATGTGGCTGATGCCGTGGGCTTGCATGAATCGACCATATCGCGGGTTACCACGCAGAAATACATGCTGACCCCGCGTGGCATTTACGAGTTGAAGTACTTTTTTGGTAGCCATGTGGAAACCGATACCGGGGGCGAATGTTCCGCCATCGCCATCCGGGCATTGATCAAACAATTGATTACCAATGAAGACCAGAAAAAGCCGCTTTCGGATAGCACCATTTCCGAACTTTTGGCCAAGCAGGGTATCGTAGTTGCAAGACGCACGGTAGCCAAGTATCGTGAAGCCATGCAGATACCTCCCGTTAATCAGCGCAAGTCGCTTTAGGGTTTTGAGATAGCAGGAACAGGCGCCAAGCCGTCGTTGCATTACCAAGTGTGCGGCCATACCAAAAGCGGTTCACAGCTGGTGTAGCCGTGCAGTCAAACCGATGTAAGGAGAATCAAATGAATCTGAACCTGAGTGGGCATCACCTGGAAATCACACCGGCCATTCGCGAATATGTTGTGTCCAAACTGGAACGCATTTCTCGCCACTTCGATCATGTGATCGATGTGAATGTGATCATGTCGGTTGACAAGCTGAACCAGAAAGTTGAAGCAAATGTCCACCTGCGTGGCAAGGATATTCACGTTGAGTCGATTGAAGAGGATATGTACGCTGCAATTGATGCGCTGATCGACAAACTGGATCGGCAGGTTCTGAAGTACAAAGAGAAGTTTGAAGGGCGTCGCAATGAGGGTGGCCTGAAGCACCAGCCCTTGTCGGACGAGGTTGCCTGAGCAGGCATGATGGCCGCTTGCAAGCCCGCTGTTGCCGTTGCAGGGCTTGGCCGGCGATATTCAAGAGTGGGAGCGTCGCATGACGCTCCTTTTTTCTTGGGCTGGCTTGATCTGTGCCGATTCCGGATTACAATCAACCCTTTGATGTATGCCATGAATGGCCACGCTTGTGGCAGCAAAACATGAGTCAGATTAATCACATCCTGCCACGATCCAATGTGTTTTTTGATCTGGACGTAGGTAGCAAGAAGCGCGTTTTCGAACAGGTTGGCCTGTTGCTGGAAAACTCGGAAAAGTTATCGCGCAGCACGGTTTTTGACAGCCTGTTCGCCCGCGAGCGTCTCGGCTCTACCGGCCTTGGGCATGGCGTCGCCATTCCGCATGGCCGCATCAAGGGGCTGCGTGAGGCGGTGGGCGTGCTGATCAGATTGAAGCAGCCTATCCTGTTTGATGCACCTGATGGCAAACCGGTGTCATTGCTGTTTGTGCTGCTGGTGCCGGATCAGGCAACCGACCTGCATTTGCAGTTGTTGTCGGAATTGGCCCAGCTGTTCAGCTCCAAGGCGCTGCGTGAGAAACTGCTGAATGCGCCGGATGCAGAAACGCTGTATCAGCTGGTGGCCGACTGGGGACAAAATGCCACAGGTTAGTGTTCGGCAGTTGTACGAGGACAACGCCAGGAAGCTGCAACTGGTGTGGGTGGCAGGCAAGGCTGGCGGAGACAATCTCCTGACCAACGATATCGTGCAGAAGCCGACCTTGTCTCTGGTCGGGCATCTGAATTTTGTCCATCCCAACCGGGTGCAGGTGTTGGGGGTGGCGGAAATGGCTTACCTCAAACAGCTGGATGCAGCAACATTGCGCTCCTCCTTGTTGCAGTTGTTTTCCAATCAGATGGCAGCGATGATTGTTGCCAATGGCGAGCCTGCCACGCCTGAGCTGATTGATGCGTGCGAGGCCGGCAACGTGCCGCTTTTTTCTTCTCCGGAAAAAAGCCCCTACCTGATGGACGTGATGCGCTTTTATCTGTCCAAGGCGCTGGCGGTGTCCACCATCATGCACGGGGTATTTCTGGATGTGCTGGAGGTGGGGGTTCTGCTGACCGGTGGTAGCGCCATGGGTAAAAGCGAGCTGGCGCTGGAATTGATTTCGCGTGGCCATGGCCTGGTGGCCGATGATGCGGTCGAGGTGTTCCGGGTTGCGCCGGAAATTCTTGAAGGGCGCTGCCCGGCATTGCTGCGGGATTTTCTTGAGGTGCGCGGGCTGGGCATTCTCAATATCAAGGCGATTTATGGCGAAACAGCGGTGCGTCCGAAAAAGACGCTGAAACTGGTGATTCATCTGGAGAAAGCCAATCCGGAAAATATGGGGCAGCTGGATCGTTTGCAGATGCAGCGAGCCACCCAGGATGTTTTGGGTGTGCCTGTCCGTCGCGTCGTGTTGCCCGTGGCCGCTGGTCGAAATCTGGCGGTGCTGGTCGAAGCGGCGGTACGCAATTACATCCTTCAGTTGCGCGGCATGGACAGCACGCGTGA
>JAUPTR010000148.1 GCA_030917985.1 Pseudomonadota bacterium
CCAGGTAAACATCGCCAAAGGTGTAGAAGCCGCGCAGCATCATGTTGTCGCCCGAGCGGCCGCCCTCGGCGGCGTTGAAGGTGAGGCCGGATACGTTGCGCAAGGCTTCGCGCAGCGAGCCGACCTGCTGCTCTTCCATCATGGTATGGGTTACGGTGGTGACGGCTTGCGGGATATCGTGCGGGTCCTGCAGGGTTTTGCCGACACGGGTGCTGGTGGCACGCATGCCATCCTGCTGTGGCTCGTTGCTGGCCTGCACCTTGACGGTGGGCAGGGTTTTTTCCTTGTCGGCCTTGTCGCTCGCCGGCTGATCGGCCACTGCATGCAGCGACATGGCCATCAATGCCGCGCCCAGCGGCAGCAGACGGGTACGTTTGAGATCGGCCGGACCATTGTTTGTGCTGGGCGCAGCCAGTGCCGCCCCCTCAAGCTGAGTCTTGTGTAACACCTGTAGCTCCATATTATTGATTGAGTGATTGGCTGGCTGGCACAAGGCTGGCTGGCTGTTAACAACGGCAATGCAGCGCTTGCCGCGGTAAATCAGGGAAGAGGCCGATTCATTCAGGGTTGGCGCGGATCGGTAACAAAACCGATGCGGGTCAGCCCGGCGCGGGATGCATCCGACATCACCTTCACCACCTGCTTGTAGGCGGTGTCGCCATCGGCGCGGATATGCAGTTCGGTCTGGGTGTCCAGCCGCGCGGTTTCGCCCATGCGTGCCGGCAAGGCATCCGCCTGGATCAGTTCACCGTTCCAGTAGATGCTGCCGCTGGCATCGATGGAAATCTGCACATTTTCACGCTTGGGGATGTTTACCTGGCTGCTGGCACGGGGCAGATCGACTTTGACTGCGTGCGTCAGCAGCGGTGCGGTGACAATGAAAATCACCAGCAGCACCAGCATCACGTCGATCAGCGGAATCATGTTGATCTCGGCCATCGGCTGCGACTGGCGCGAATCGGACAGGCTGCCGAAGGCCATTATGCGGCCTCCGTCAGATTGCGCACGTTGGCGCGGCTGGTGGCGGGTGCATCGTTGCGGTTGCCGGTGGACATGAAGGCAAACAGGTCATGCGCGAAGCCGTCCACTTCGGTCAGCAGCAGCCGGTTGTTGCGGTTGAAGGCGTTGTAGGCCAGCACCGCCGGAATCGCCACCGCCAGGCCCAGCGCGGTCATGATCAGTGCCTCGCCCACCGGGCCGGCCACTTTGTCGAGCGTGCCCTGGCCGCTCATGCCAATCGCCAGCAGCGCGTGATAAATCCCCCACACAGTGCCAAACAGGCCGATGAACGGCGCACTGGACGCCACCGATGCCAGTACGGTGTGGCCGTATTCCAGGCGCGCAGTATCCTGCTCGATGGCGCGACGCAGCGCGCGGGTGAGAAACTCGTCAGCGCTACCCGATTCGATCATGCGCCCGCCGCGTTTGTCGCGATGTTGCTCGGCGGCACGCAGGCCATGATGGGTGAGGTGCGAAAACGGATCGGCAACGCCGTTTTGCTTGATGTGGGCGGCCACCTGCTGCATGTCTGCCGCATTCCAGAAATGTCGCAGAAACTCGCGCGAGCGGCGGCGGGTTTGCCAGTTGCTCCAGGCCTTGGATACGATCAGATACCAGGTGGCAACCGACATCAGCGCCAGCAACACCAGCAATACATGGCCAACCACATCAGCCTGGGCCAGAAAATGGGCAAAACCCAATGGTTGTTGCATCAATCAACTCCGCAGTGAAAAAGAAATCGGCACCAGCACCCAGGCAGCAACAGTCTTGTCGCCCTGGCGTGCCGGCGTAAAGCGCCAGCGTTGTACCGCATCGCGTGCAGCGCGATCCAGACGTTCGAAGCCGCTGGAATCGCGAATATCCACCTTGCCGGCATGGCCGTCGGCAGCGACGAATACATGCAGCAGCACCTGCCCCTGCTCGCCCAGCTTGCGCGATAGTGGCGGATAGGCCGGTGCCGGGTTGTCCAGATAATCGGCGTCAAAACGCGGTGCCGAAACTGGGGCCGGCTCGCCGGCGCTGCTGGCGGGTGCTGCGGCCACGGCAGCCGGGCGCGCATCACTGCTGGCAGCCGGCACCTCAGCCGGCACCGGGGCCGGCGCACTGGCTGGCGCCGGTGTTTCGGTCTGACTGGCAAGCAGGGTTTGCGGCCTGACCGGCAGCGGAGGCGCCTTGTGTACACTCGCCGGCAAGGGCTTGGGCGGCTCGGTTACCTGCTGCGGCGCGGGTTCCGGCGCAGGCATGGTGAGCAGGCTCACCATCAGCGGCTGCGGCAGGCCGATGGCATCGGCCACCGGTTTGATGCTGAGCAGCAGCACCGCAACCAGCAGATGCAGGCCCGCCACCAGCAACAGGGCTCGCCAGTTGGGTCCATCCTGGTCATGCATGTTCATTTGGTGAGAATCATCTTGTTCATGCGGGTGATGCGCAGCCGGTAATCCTGGCCATCATGGCGAATCACGATCTCCTGCCGCCCCTGAAACAGGGCATCGGACAACCAGAGCGGCGTCGCCAGACCCGCCGCAGGCTGGGCGGCAATGGCAGGCTTCAGGGGTGGGCTCATATCCGGCAACACTGGAGACTCCTCGCATGACATCAGAAGCGGCACCGACAATCGGCGCCAGCATCAATGAGA
>JAUPTR010000149.1 GCA_030917985.1 Pseudomonadota bacterium
CGCTCTTCCGATCTTTGGCCTGCGCTTCGTAATCGCCGAAATGGCGGAACAGCGCTTCGGCATTGCTGTGTTCGAAGTTGTAGGTCGACTGCTCGACTTCATTCTGGTGGTAAACGTCGCCGTAGCTCAGGCCCTTGGTCCACACCAGGTCGTAGACGTTTTCCACACCCTGCAGGTACATTGCCAGCCGTTCCAGGCCGTAGGTGATTTCGCCGGTGATCGGCTTGCAATCGATGCCGCCCACTTGCTGGAAATAGGTGAACTGCGTCACTTCCATGCCGTTCAGCCACACCTCCCAGCCAAGGCCCCAGGCGCCGAGTGTCGGGTTTTCCCAGTCGTCTTCAACAAAACGGATATCGTTTTTCTTCAGATCGAAGCCCAGCGCTTCCAGCGAACCCAGATACAGCTCCAGAATGTTGGCCGGGGCCGGCTTCAGCACCACCTGATACTGGTAATAGTGCTGCATGCGGTTGGGGTTTTCGCCGTAACGACCGTCTTTCGGCCGGCGCGACGGTTGCACGTAGGCGGCTTTCCACGGCTCCGGGCCGAGTGCGCGCAGGAAAGTGGCGGTGTGGCTGGTGCCCGCGCCGACTTCCATATCGTAAGGTTGCAGCAGTGCACAGCCCTGTTTGTCCCAGTAGCGTTGCAGCGTGAGAATGATTTCCTGAAAAGTCAGCATGGCCTGATGGGCTTATAGAGTTGAATCAAAGACAGTGATTCTAACCGCTTTTGAATGTTGGCTCCAATCGGCGGCGCAGCAGGTGGATGACGTGAGCTTGCCCAAGGATCGCAGGGGCGGGCAGTTGTGCCGGTTTATGCATTTGTGCTGCAGTTGCAGCAAAACAAAACGCCATCAAGAAGGGGAGCTTGATGGCGTTTTTTGGTTGCCTGTTTAAACGAGGAGGAAAAAACGGGCGTTAAGCAATCAACGCGGCAACTGCTGAGTGAGAGTCGCCCGATTCTGGAAAGTTCACGCATTCTGCAAAATATCTGGCTTGGCCGAGTGTTTCAAACTGCGTAGCAACGGGCCTCGGTGGCATGCGCAAAAAAATAAGCGCCATCAAGAGGGGAATCTGGATGGCGCATCAAGGTGATACTTAAACGGGGAGAATAGAGAGCGTTAACTATGAAACGCAGCAACTATGTAAGCTAAGAGTAGTCAATTTTTAATTGGTTCCAAGTTTTTTCGAATTTTTTGCAATGCGGTAAAAATTACCCCGCCAACGCGGCTTTTTCCCGCACTGCAACCATGATCGGCTGTGCCCAGTCTTCGCCCGGCTGTTTCTTGCGCGTCACCAGGGTCAGCTCTGATGGCTCGAACACGTTGACGTTGTGGGTGGTCGGGCTGGTGATCAGATACTGCGCCTGGGTGCTCTTGAGGAAGCTGGATACCTTGTCGATGTTGAACACGTCGAGGTGGGCAAACGGTTCGTCGATGAACACGAAGCCGCCAGGGCGTGCCTCGTCCATCATCAGGCCAATCAGCAGGATCAGCGATTTCATCACCTGCTGGCCGCCGGATGCCTCGCCATCGTTGAGGCCCATCATGCCCTTGCGGTCGAAATTGAACTGCACGGTGAGGCCGGCCTGTGCCAGCACGGTGTCGTCATTTTCCAGATGCGGCGATTCAACGTGGACTTCGATGCCGGCCAGTTCGCCCAGCGCACGGATGTTTTTGCCGTAACGGCGCACGGTGTTGCGCAGCACGGTGATATAGGCACCGCGTGCTTCATCGCACAGCTCCATCACCCGGTCGAATTCGCGCTGGCGCGATACGGTCTGTGATTCCATCTGCCGGAGTTCTTCGCGCAGTTTGTCGCGCAACACCAGCACGTTTTCGTCGGTTTCCCAGTCTTCGCGCTCCAGGCGCTCGTCCAGGCGTGCCATTTCCCGGCGCAACATGCCCACCGATTCAAATTCGCCCTTCAGCTTTTTCAGCTCGGCCCGGCTGCTGTGGATAGTGTCCGGCAGCGCCTTGCGGCGTGTGCGCAAGGCTTCCAGGCGTTGCACTTGTTCGCGTTTGTGCGCGTCGTTGCCGGCTTTCAGGCGCAGTGTTTCGTTCTGCAGTTGCTGGATCTTGAAGTTCAGCTCTGTCAGGCGGCTGTCAAAACGACTTTTGGCTTCCTGCGCGGTATCGAAGTTCTGATTGGCGGCAATCACTTCGTCCGATGCCTGCAGCGCCTGCGCTTTGAGCTGTTCCAGTTGCTCGCTGGCGAGGCGGAACTCGTCGCCACGCGCGGCCAGCATATTGGCGGCATCAACACCGGCCACCTTGGCCTGCAACACGGTGATGCGTTGCGTCAGCGGGCCCTGTTTGTGTTTGTACTGCTCGATTTCGGCGTTGAGGCGATCAATTTCCTCGTCGGCGGCAATCCGGCGTGAGCGACGTGCGCCTTCGCCAAAATGGTAGTCATGCGCGGCGACACCGATATAACGGCCACCGCGGCGTTCACGATAGAAGCCTTCGCGGGTGATCCACTCCTGATCCTTGTCCAGGCGTGCGCCGGCATTGGCGTCTTCTACCCGCTGCACGCGGTTCAGCTGGCGTGTCAGCCAGTCTGGCGCATCGGCGGCAAAACGCACCACTTCCAGCAGCGAGCCCTTGTCGGCGCGTGGCGCTTCGCTGCGTTCGGCCACCACAAAATGGCGGTATTTGAGTTTTTCGCCCAAGGCCCAGGCGGCGGCACGGTCGCTGGATTTTTTCAGCAGCACGATATGGCGGTAGGGGGCGAGGATGGCTTCCACCGCGCCTTGCCAGCCCGGATCGCTGACTTCGACAATGTCGGTCAACATTTCATGGCGAATGCCGGCTTCGTCCAGCGCAGAGCGGAAGCTCTCGACAAACGGCAGGCTCGGCGGCTGGCCACCCTTCAGCGCCTTGCTCAGGCTGTTGAGCTCGTCGATGCGTTGTTCGCGCTGGCGGATTTCAACTTTCATTTCCGACAGTTGCTGGCGCAGCAGGGCCAGCTCTTCCGCCTGTTCGGCAATATCCACGCCATCGGCAGCGGCAATTTCCTGCAGCCGCTGGCGCTCGTTGAGTTTGGCTTCCAGCGTGCGGATATCTTCGCGGATCTTCATGAAGGCCGTGTTCGCGTCGCTCTGGCGAATCCGGCTCTGGGTCAGCGCTGGGCCGGCCTGTTCCAGCCCGGACTGGGTTTCCAGCAGGCGGGTTTGCAGGTCTTCCAGCTGCCATTGTTTTTCGCACAGGCTGCGGCGGGTGCCGATATTCTGTTGCCGTGCGTGCAGCATCGCATCCTGCAACTCGCTCAGCTCCAGCTGCGGCAGCACGTGTTGCTCCAGTTGCACGCGTTCGCGCTGCAGCGTTTGCCATTCGATATAACGATTGGCGCGGCCGATCATTGCTTCAACGCGATGGTTCATCGCTTCCAGCGTGCGTTCCATCTCTTTCAGTTCACGCTCGGCTTCGCGTTGTTCCTGCTTGGCCTGGCTGTAGTTGTCGAGAATTTCCTTCTCGCCAAACACGTGGAACACCAGGTCCAGCAAGGCGCGCGGGCTGTATTCGCAGAGCTTGTCGGTGTCGCCCTGTTCCAGCGCCAGCACCTCGGCAATGGCAGGGGTCAAACCTGCCGATTCCAGCCGCCGGCGATAGTCGTTGACACCAATCCAGATGCCGCGTGCTTCGACTTCCTCGATGCTGATGTCACCTTCGTGGATCGCGTATTGCCGCACCCAGTCGCCACCCTGCTTGCGAATACGGCAGGCGAGGGTGATGGTGCTGTCGATCAGCGGAAAAAACGGATAACGCCCGGTGCTGGAACGCTCGTTATCGACCACGCCACGCAGCCATGCCACCGGCTCTTTGGCGTTGCGCACGTAGCGCTTGTAATCACGCTTGCCGGAGCATTTCAGCGCCAGCAGGGTGCGGAAACCATCCAGCAGTGTGGTTTTTCCCGAGCCGTTGGGGCCGATGATGGTGACGATCTGGGCTTCGAGCGGCAACGAAAAACGCTGCCAGAAGTCCCAGTGCATGACTTCGAGTTTCTGGAAATGGAACATGAACCTGCTTTGTGTCCGCAGCCCTGTTGCTGCCTCACCGTCAACGCACTGCCGCGAATAGGGTCGTAGGTCGGACTTCAGTCCGACGCAGTCGCTAATGTTCGGCACCGCGTCGGACTGAAGTCCGACCTGCAAAACCGCTTGTTTTCGCGGCAGTGCGCCTTCAAGGGGAGGCCCGCTATCGGGGCTCTGGCCTGCGTGGCCACGGCTGTTGGAGCCGTATTTAAAAAAACAGGGCAGCGGCTGTTAAGCCACTGCCCGCCAGTCTGCCTGCTTTATACAACAATATTGATCAAACGACCCGGTACCACGAACAGTTTCTTGATCGGCTGGCCTTCGATGAACTTCTGCACTTGCGGGTTGGCCAGTGCCAGCGCTTCGATGGCGGCTTTGTCGGCATCCTTGGCGACAGTGATGTTGCCGCGCAGCTTGCCGTTGACCTGCACCACCAGTTCGACCGTGTCCTGCGTCAGCGCCTCGGGATCCGGCGCGGGCCAGCGCTCGTCGACGACGGCGCCCGAGTGCCCGAGTTCGTGCCACAGC
>JAUPTR010000020.1 GCA_030917985.1 Pseudomonadota bacterium
GCCTTGGCGACGGCCGAAGCCGAGCAAAAAGCACTGTTTACCGAGATTGCCAGTAGCCTGTGGCATTCGCCAGGCGACTTCGTCATCGCGCTCGACCGGCTGCGCAGTCAGCGCGGCAAATTGCTGGCACTAAAGGAACAGCGATACATCGATCTGGAGCGAATTGCCGCGCTTGACGCCGAACTGGAAGCGGAACAACAGCGGCTGGCCGACAAAACCGTGACATTCCTGGCGCAGGATGACGCGTTTAAAAGCTATCGCAATGATCTGGAAAAACTGGCGCCGTTGCTGGCGCAGGCGCAAAAGACCAACGACATCGAACCGGTATTGGCGGCATTGGATCAAGTGTCGCACGGACTAGATCTGTTGACCGAGCTGCTGGGGACGCTGGCAGCCGGTGATGCGGGTTTGCGCACCCAAATTCTCGATGCCGTGTCGGGCGTGTATGCGGAGGTTAACCGCCTGCGTGCCGAAGCGCGCAACCGCCGTAAGCAGTTAGGCGAAACCGAAGCGGCAGCTGAATTTGGTGCGCAATTCAAGTTGTTTGGCCAGAGCGTTGCCAATGCGCTGGAGTTTGCCGATACCCCGGAAAAGTGCGACGAGGCGCTGACCCGGTTGTTGACGCAGCTGGAAGAGCTGGAAGGCCGGTTCGGGGAACAGGAAACGTTCCTGGCCGATATCGGCAGTAAACGTGAATCGGTGTACGAGGCCTTTTCCGCACGCAAACAGGTATTGCTCGACGAACGGCAGCGCCGTGCCCAGGCACTGGTCGATGCGGCCAGCCGCATTCTGGCCGGCATTCCCAAACGCGTGGCGCAACTCGCCGCAGCGGAGCAGTTGCATGCCTATTTTGCTTCGGATGCGTTGATTCTCAAGCTCAAGGGCTTGATCGATAATTTGCGCGCGCTGGGCGACGCAGTCCATGCCGACGATCTCGAGTCGCAGCTGAAAACCGCACGCGAAAACGCCACCAAGATCTTGCGCGACCGTTCTGAGCTAATGTCCGGCGAAGGCATCCGTCTTGGCAAACATCGCTTTACCGTCAATACCCAAGCGCTGGATTTGACCATTGTGCCGAAAGACGGCGGACTGGTGTTTCACCTGACCGGTACCGACTATTTCGAAACCATTAACGACAGCCGACTCGATGCATTGAGCTACTACTGGCCGCAAACCCTGGTCGCCGAAAGCGATGCGGTTTACCGTGCCGAATACTTGGCTTATATCCTGTGGGACGCCGCGCAACGTGGTGAGGCGGGGCTTAACGTTACCCAACTGCGCAACGCAGCGCTCGAACCCGCACAACTCACCGATCTGGTGCGTCAGTTTGCCGCCACCCGCTACCAAGAAGGCTATCAAAAAGGCGTACACGATCACGATGCGGCACTCATTCTGGCGGCCTTGTTGCCGATGGCCGACGATGCCGGCCTGCTGCGCTTTGGGCCACTGCCGCGTGCACTGGCAACGCTGTTCTGGTGCCACGTGACGGACTATGACGAATCACGTCAGCAGTGGAAACGTCAGGCCATCAGCGCCGCCCGTCTGGCTGAGCAGTTTGGCCACCACGAGGCACGGCAACAACTTGAGCGCGTACTGGCCGACAAGCTGGCGGCATTTGTCGTGGCAAACGAGTTGGTTTCGTCGGCGCTACCAGAAGCCCAGCTAGCGGCGGCGGCCGCCTATCTGGTGGCGGAACTGGCAACCGGTCGCGATGAATGGTGTGCCAGCGCCATCGCACTCGATTTGGCGGATGGGCTGACCAAACATCTGGAGCGGCACAATCTGCAAGCGGAATGGCGCGACAGCATCAGCCATGGGCCGCTCGCTGCGCGCTGGCACCTAGCGCAGGCCTGGCTGACTGGGTATGCCGCACAGCAATTACCGCAAGCGACGGGTTTTGTGACCGAGGCTGCGGCGCTGTTGTTGGTCGACTTGCCCCGCCAGCGCGTCAATGCCAATCTGCAAGCGGACATCGCTGCCTTGCTCGGCGACCATCGCCGGTTAGCGAATGGTGTGCTGTCGCTGTCGCTTAACGATTTCCTCGACCGCCTGGCACAGCATCAACAAGTGGTGGTGCCCGCGTTCCAGGCACTGCAGACGCTGCGCCAGCAACTAGTGGCAGAACAAAAGGCACGCCTTAAGCTGGGCCAGTTTCAGGCCAAACCGTTGTCGAGTTTTGTGCGCAACCGCCTGATCGATGAAGTGTATCTGCCGATCATTGGTGACAATCTGGCCAAACAGATGGGCACCGCCGGCGAAAACCGCCGCACCGATCTGATGGGCATGCTGCTACTGATATCGCCACCCGGTTATGGCAAAACTACGCTGATGGAATACCTGGCTGACCGGCTGGGGCTGATTTTTGTCCGTATCAACTGCCCGGCGCTGGGGCATGACGTAACCTCGCTCGACCCGTCACAAGCCAAGCATAGCGCAGCGCGACAGGAGCTGGAGAAACTCAATCTCGGGCTGGCTATGGGCAATAATGTGATGCTGTATCTGGACGACATCCAGCACACCCATCCGGAGTTCCTGCAAAAATTCATTGCCCTCTGCGACGGCACACGCCGGGTGGAAGGGGTGTGGAACGGCGAGCCACGCAGTTACGATTTGCGCGGCAAGCGGTTTGCGATAGTGATGGCCGGCAACCCCTATACCGAATCAGGTGACGTGTTCAGGATCCCGGACATGCTGGCCAACCGGGCGGATATCTACAATCTGGGCGATGTGTTGTCCGGGCGCGAGGCGCTGTTTGCCATGTCCTATCTGGAAAACAGCCTGACCAGTCACCCGGTGCTGGCGCCGCTGGCCAGCCGTGAACCGAAAGACGTGTTGTTGTTCATTCGCATGGCGCAGGGCGAAACCGTCGCGCCAGCCGAATTTACTCATCAGTATGGTGCCGCCGAACTGGGCGAGATAGTTGGTGTATTCCAGCGTTTGTTCCGCGTGCGGGATGTGTTGCTGCAAGTCAACGCGGCCTATATCGCGTCTGCGGCGCAGGCCGATGCCTATCGCACCGAACCGCCGTTTAAACTTCAAGGCAGCTACCGCAATATGGCCAAATTGGCCGCCAAGGTCAGTGCCATCACGCGCGACGACGAACTCTCCGCATTGCTGCGCGACCACTATCGCGGTGAGGCGCAAACACTGACCAGCGGTGCTGAAGAAAACCTGCTGAAACTGGCCGAGATCCTTGGCGATCTGCAGCCAGATGAAGTGCAGCGCTGGCAAGCCATACGCGCCGATTTCCTGCGCCACAAGAAGCAGGGCGGGGCCGACGCGGACGGCAGCACCAAACTCGCAAATCTGGTGGCGGACATGGCGGTGACACTGGGCGATATCTCCAGCTCACTGCGCGAAGCGAAATCGTCAGAGCGGCTAGCGGCCAGCTTAACGGACGGCTTGGGCAAGCTGGCGCAAGTGCTGCCAGTACCGGCGCCACAAGTCAGCGTCAATGTGCCGGAGCAGCCACAGGTGGCGGAAGCGATTCGCGCCCTGGTCAGTGCGTATGAAGCGTCGCTGTTGCCGACCGTCAGTGCAATGAACCACAAAATCCGCCTGGACCACGATATCTGGGAAAAAGTGCAACAGATCGGCGATGGTCTGCAGCAATTACAACAACGTCTGGCCAAAGGGCAAACCACCCAGGCAAGTAGTGAAAGGAATCCCAAATGAGTGAATCGCGTGACTATCTGGAAATGAGCTTTCGTTCGATCCAGTGCTTTAGTAACGATGGCAAACTGGATGCCGATGAATTTGGCAAAATCGTCGACATTGCGCTGCGTGACGGTGTGCTGGACGCCAATGAGATGCGGGTGCTGCACCGCATTGTGCGCCATCTGACGCCGGCTGAAATGACACCGGAGCTACTTGCGCGCTTTGACGAGTTAAAACGCCATTACAAGCTGGAATGATAGCCCAGTTGGCTGCATCGTCTACGCTTTTGCCTACATAGACTGTCTTAGGTGTCCGGTAGCATACCCTGCCGGGTATCGTGGCCTCGGGTACAGTGCATCCGCAATGAGCTTTTGCCAAATATCCATAATCCGTTAAACCAATGTGCTGCTGGCCCAAGGGAACCGAAAGGGCCGTTCATGGCGAACGTTTCTGAATGCTCACATTCGTCTGCTTTGGGGTATTGATCGGCCTTTGAGCTGGTCAATCGCGAAGGGCTTCTACGGGTCGACAGCAGCCAGTCGAATGCAGCGCTATTGGCAGTAACAGTTGATGGAATCCTGTAGCTGTCGATTGCGTTAACCCGCCACCGCCCCAATAAACACCGGCACATACTTGTGATACGGCGTGCGTGTCAGCGGGTCGCAGTGGTCGCTGGCGGTCAGCCGGTTGAGTTGCGGCCCGGTCGGTTCGCCATCGGCAAAACGCTGGCCATAACCATGCGGCAGGGTGGCGGTGCCACGGCGCAGGTTGTCGTCCAGCGCCACCGTCACTTGCAGCTCGCCGGTGGCGGAGCGGCACAACGCTTGCGCGCCGTCGCTCAGCCCCAGTGTCGCGGCATCCTCCGGGTGCAGGCGCATTGCGCCGTCGCGGTCTACCTTGCGCCAGGCGGGCTGGCGGTAGATCTGGTTGGCGTTGTACGAGCGCCGTTCGCCGGCCATCAGGATGAACGGGTAGTCGGTTCCGGGCAGCGTTTCACTGCTCAATGCGCGCAGTTCCTGCAGCATTTCCGGAATCGCCAGATCGATACGCCGATCCGGGTGGCGCACCAGTTTCCAGGTGTCGTCCCAGGTGTTGATGCTCATCACCGTGCCGGCGCGGCGCTGGATGATGGCGCGGAACAGCGCGGCGCCCAGCGTCAGCTTGTTGCCTTTATGCCCGGCGCGTAGCACTGCTGCGCGGTGGCGCTTGGCATACAGGGTGGTCAGCCCCAGCAGCGGCGCGGCCACTGCAGCACCGGTGGGCAAGGTTTTGCCCAGCGTGCGATAGAGGATTGATGCAGCGTAGTGCTGCCAGCGCGGCTTGCGCGACAACACGGCGCCGAGCGCGCCGAGAAACAGCACATGCCCGCTGAAACATGGCTCCAGCCGTGCGATGTTTTCCAGCAGCGGAAAACGCGCCGGGATTTCGCCCATTTTCTCCAGTAGCCGGGTGTAGATTTCCGGCTCCGGCAGGCTTTCGCCCAGCGGTGCAAACAGTGCATGGCGCAGATGGAAGGCGTTTTCCGGAAATTCCAGATTAAAGCCGGTGGCCTCCCATTTTTCGAACTGCGACGCCGCCGGCAGAATATAGTGGGCAAAGCGGGCGGTCTCGGTCATCGCCACATCCACCACGACCAATAATTCCAGCTTGCTGAAAGCACGCTCGTAGGCTGCCGTATCGGCAGCGGTCAGCACCGGGTTCGAGCTGTCGACAAACATGGCGCGGATACGGTCTTCGCCCGCATGCTCGATTTCATCCGGCAGGATATTCGGCGGATACAAGCCGGAGATCGGGAACATCTGGTGTCTGGCGGTACGCGGATATTTGGGGTTGCGCTCGTCGCTGTGGCCAATCAGGGGCAGCAGGAAGGTGTGCAGATTGTTGCCGCCACGTTTGCCGAAATTGCCAGTCACCAGGTACAGCAGCTTTTCCAGATAGCTGTTGAGCGTGCAGTGCAGCGTTTGCTGGATGCCGAGATCGATGCGCACGCAGGCATTGGCAGCGGTGGCAAAACCGCGCGCTACTTTCTCCACTTCGGCCAGCGGTAGATCGGCGCGTTGCACGTAGTCGGCCACCGGAATCGCCAGCAGTTGTTTTTCCAGCTCGGCAAAGCCGTTGCAGTGCTGCGCCAGAAATTCGCGGTCGTGCAAGCCTTCGCGCACGATGATGCTCAACATCGCTGCCATCAGGAAAGCATCGGTGCCCGGCTTGATCTGCAAGTGGATATCCGCCTGCTTGGCGGTTTCCGAGCGGCGCGGGTCCACCACCACCATGGTGCGCTGCGGATTTTTCTGCAGATCGCGCAAGGTGTCGCGCGCGTTGGGAATGCCGTGCGCCTGATACGGATTGGTGCCGATGAACAACACATAGTCGGCATGTTCCACATCTTCGGTGGTGTGGCAGGTTTGATGCCCGAACAAGCGGCCGTTGACCCAGAAATCGCCGGTTTTTTCCTGCGCCAGCGAGGTATAGACAAAGCGGCTGCGCATCGCTTTCAGCAGTTGCTGGCTATACATGCCGCCGAGATGATTGCCCTGGCCGCCCCCGCCATAAAAGGCGAATGCCTGCCCGCCATGTTGCTCGCGGATCGCCAGCAAGCGACGGACGATGTCGTCCAGTGCCTCGTCCCAGCTCACCCGCTTGAAGCTGCCATCCGCCTGGCGTTGCAGCGGGTATTGCAGGCGATCGGCATGGTTCTGGTAATACTCCAGCCGTGCGGCTTTCTGGCAGATATATCCCTTGGAAACCGGGTGCGCCTCATCACCCCGAATACGGGTGAACTTGCCATCCTCAATCGTCACCGTCAGCCCGCAATTGCGCGAACAGAGGATGCAGGCGGTTTTTTCCACATGCGCATCAGGGTTTTGCGGATGCCTGGATGCTGCCTGTTGCGGGCTGTCGCTGTGGCTCATGGCGTGTCTCTTGGCTCATTACATAATGATCGTTATGCTAACGGTCGTTATGTAACAATACAAGCTGAATCAAAAGGAATTTTGCGAGGAACGCGAGATGCGTTACACACCCGAACACAAGGACAAAACCCGCCAGCGCCTGCTCGATGCAGGCGGCGCGATCGCCAAGAAGGATGGTTTTGGTACCACCGGGGTCGACAGTCTGATGGCCTCAGTAGGGCTGACCTCCGGGGCGTTTTACGCTCACTTTCGCTCCAAGGGGGCGCTGCTGGAAGCAATTGTCGACAACGAACTGGGCCGCTCGATCGAGGTGTTCGGCCAGCAATCGCACGAACGCATGCTGCAGACGCTGGACAACTACCTGAGCCTGGCCCATGTGGAACACCCGGAACTTGGCTGCGCCCTGCCCTGCCTCAGCCCGGAAATCGCCCGTGCCGGTGAACACACGCGGCAGGTTTTCGAGCAGCGACTACTGCAATTGCTGGAAGCCATGCGGCCACATACCGGGGACGACAGCAAGACCTGGTCTATCGTCTCGCAAGTGGTGGGCGCAGTCATGCTGGCGCGCGCCATGGATAACAAGGATTGTCGCCAGGCTCTGCTGCAGGCAGTCAAACAACAGATTATGCTGCTACTACCAGCCACCGGTCCGGCAGCGTCAGTCAGATCCGACTCAAGCCGGGCAAGCCCGCCAGCACACAAGGAATAATATGGACGAACGCATCACCGAACTGGAAATCAAGCTGAGTTTTCAGGAAGAATTGCTGGAAACACTCAACCAGACAGTGATTCGCCAGCAACAACAAATGGATCTGCTGCAACAGCAGATGCGGCTGCTGTATCAACAAGTGAAGAGCTATTCCGGCCCCACCGACAGCGCACCACAGCAGCAGGAAATCCCGCCGCATTATTGATGTTTGTCGCCGCTCACGTTTCGCCGGCAAATACGCGCGGGCTCACTCCATACCAGCGCCGGAAAGCCCGGTTGAAAGCGCTCTGTTCGGAATAACCCAGCAGTTGCGCCACCTGGGCCAAGGGATAGTCTGCAGAAGACACATACACCCGCGCCAGATGCTTGCGCTCCAGATCCAGCAACTCGCCAAAACCCAACCCCTGGGCACGCAAACGCCGGCCCAGCTCATCGGCCGACAATCCCAACTGCAGCGCCACCCGCTCCAGTGTCGGCTCGCTCTGTGGCAACAGGCTTTGCAGCGCCAGGCGCACCGCCGCACGCCAGCTTTGCCCCTGCAGATAATCGCCGACCGTGACGCCCAGTTGCTGCCGGGTCAACATCGATACGCTGGGGTTATGTGTAGGCAGGGGCAGATCACACTGCGCCTGACTGAGCATCACCGCATTGCGGCCGGCATTAAAACGCACCGGGCATTGAAACAGCTGCTGATAACGCGCCAATGGCAAGCGCGGCGCATGCTCAAACTCGATCGACTGGGGATGTTGCTGCGCCTGGGTCAGCCAGCGGCCAAAACTGATCCAGCCGGCAAATGCCGCTTCCACCTGCAATGGCGCGCTCAATAGCTGCGGCAAGGTGGGCATCAGACACACCGCCAGCAACTCGTCCTCACACATCAATTCGCAACTGAACGCACCCAGCCGGTACAACTCGAACTGGCACAACAAATCCAGCGCTTCACGCAGATTGGCGCAACTGATGCTGGCCAGCGCCAGGATATCCAGCGCCGCCGGTGTCACCAACTCACCGATCTGCAGCGTGAAATCGGCCGGCAAATGCCGCGCCCAGGCCAGCAACCATTGATCCAGCAAAGCACAATCCACCCGCTGCTGCCCCGACTGCAGCAGCGCAGCGGCCTCGTCCAGCCATGCTGGCGGCACATCAAAGCCGCGCACGGCTTGCAGCAGATATTGCAGGTAGAAACTGGCGGCAGTGGCTTCGAGCATGGTCAAGGTCAATTTTTGTTGCAGATAGCGTCAATACACGCGGCCAACGCAGGATTACGCTGTTGGCACCAACAGAGGAGACACAACTATGCCACAAACACTGAACAAGTATGCCAATGCCGGCGACCCACTGGCCGATGCATTAATCGCAGAGCTGGCGCAGCAAGGCTTGCTGCAGGGCAATCTGCAACAGCAGATCGCCACCCTGATCGCAGCCGACATCCCCGTTGCCCGGCACTGGCAAGAGCAGACACAAACGGTGCCCGACTGGGTGGATTGGCAGCAGATCGACCAGGGGCGGTTATTGTTTTTGCAACATGTGCCGATGGCGATTGTCAGTTTTGTGTTGGGCACGCTGCTGCAAGTATATGCCCCACCCGGCTCTGCCAGGGTGCTGATCCACACCGGGCGGCTACGGCAAGACGTGTTGCGACGACTGTATGAAACCGCGACGATGGTAAACGCCGTGCTCTCGCCACAAGGTATGCGGGTAGGCGGCAAAGGGCATCAGGCGGTGCTGCAAGTGCGCTTGCTGCATGCACGGGTGCGTTTTCATGTGCTCAACAGCGGGCGCTGGCCCGTAGATACATTGGGACAGCCGATCAACCAGTTGCAAATGGCGCTGACTGCACTCGGCTTCAGCCTGCAGATCGTTGATGGGCTGCGGCGTCTTGGGGTGCCAGTCAGTGAAGAGCAGGCACAGGCCTATCAGCACCTTTGGCGTTACGCTAATTGGCTGCAGGGTGTCGATGCGGACTTGCAGTGTGATTCGCTGGCAGCCGAGGCGACGCTTTATCAGCAACTGGCGCCCTTGTAGCTGCAACCGGACGAAAACAGCCGCATTCTGAGTCACTCGGTACATCAGCATCTGGGCGGGCAGGCGCCCTTTTTCCTGCCCAGCAGCGGCCTGCAGGCAATCAGCCGTTATCTGCTGGATACACTTC
>JAUPTR010000001.1 GCA_030917985.1 Pseudomonadota bacterium
ATTGGCGATGCGGCATACGCGCTACTGGCAACAAAAAAAAGCGCAGCCATACCTGACACCAGTGATGCTAAACTCTTTCCGCTGACCATGGTCACACCCCATTTACCGTTTGATACATATAGTCATTATTACCGATTTTCGGGCCACTGGAATGTGCGCCCCGTCACATGACTCCAATTGATGAACGAATCCGAGCTCGCAAGGCTGTCGCTACTGTCGCTCCTCACGCCGGCACAGCGCGCCGAAATCGCACCATAGATGCAGGAACGGGCATTTGCACGTCGCGAGATCGTTGCATCGCAAGGCGAAACTTCATCTTTTCTCGGCTTTTTGCTGGAAGGCCGTTTGCAGGGAGTGGATTTTACCGTTGATGGCAGAGAGGTAGGGCTTTATTTCGTTGAACCAGGAGGTTATTACGGAGAGCTCGCCATCATCGACGGAAAACCGGGCGCCGAGTTTGTGATCGCACTGGCCAAATCGAGAGTGGCACTGCTGCCACGCGAACACGCCCGAAAACTCATATTCGCCAATCCACATATTGCAGAAGTATTGCTACTCAATCTGGCCGAGCGGGTACGCAGCGGCACGGCGCAACGCACCATCCTCAGCCTGCCGAACGTATTTCAACGCCTGTGCGCCCAACTGCTGTTGCTCGGCGGCAATGCATCGCTGATTCCACACGCCCCGACACACCAGGAGCTGGCGATCATGATCAATACAAGCCGCGAAACGGTCACCCGATCCTTTCAGCTGCTGCAAAGCCAGAACATCCTGCAACGCGATGGAAACAGCCTGAAAATTATCGACAAGCGCTACCTGGACGGCATTCTGAACGGAGATATCCCGCCCCCCAAAACCTGAGCATGGCAAACATCCGGGCAAGCAAATTTCTCGCAATTGCGACTCAGGGGTATGATTGCGACCGCAAACGCAACCGGAGTACTCCACTTTGCTCAACATGCTGTTTCCACTGCAACACAAATCACTGCTAAAACAACTGATTCGGCGCGATGTGCTGGGGCGTTATCGCAGCTCGATGCTTGGCGCCCTGTGGTCGGTTCTCGGCCCCCTTTCGATGCTGGCGGTGTATACCTTCGTGTTTGTCGGCGTGTTCCGCTCCCGCTGGCCGGGCGGCGAAAACGGCGGCGGGCTGGAATTTGCGCTGCAGGTATTCGCAGGACTGGTGGTGTTCAACCTGTTTGCAGAAATTGCCAACCGCTCGCCGGGGCTGATTCTGGAGCAGACCAACCTGGTGAAAAAAGTTGCGTTTCCGTTGCAGGTATTACCCTGGACAGCAGTAACGGGGGCGATGTTCCACGCCGGCAGCAACCTGTTGATTCTGTTGCTGGCAGTGCTCTGGCAGCAGGGGCATATTCCGCTGACAGCACTTGCACTGCCGCTGATACTGCTGGCATTTCTGCCGTTTCTGCTCGGCATAGCCTATCTACTGGCGGCCCTCGGCCCGTATGTGCGCGATATCGCCCAGGCGATGGGCATGCTGGTGAGTTTTGCCATGTTTCTGTCGCCAGTGTTCTACCCGGCCAAAGCCTTACCGGAAAACCTGCGTTATCTGCTGCACCTGAATCCGTTGACACCCATTATCGAAAATCTGCGCCTGTGCCTGCTGTCTGGCCAGTGGCCAGACTGGGGCTGGTTGCTGCTGTATTTTGCGCTATCCAGCCTGCTGTTTGTTGCTGGCGCCTATTGTTTCAACTACCTGCGCAAGGGTTTTGCCGATGTTGTCTGAGTTCGCCGTCATTGCCAGTCAACTCGGCAAAACCTATCAGCTTTACGACCGTCCGTCCGACCGGTTAAAGCAACTGCTGCGTCCAGACAAACGCTATTACCGTGAATTCACCGCACTGACCAATGCCAGCTTTACGCTGGCCAGAGGTGAAGTGCTGGGGCTGGTAGGCCGCAACGGCGCAGGCAAATCCACATTACTGCAGCTGGTATGCGGCACATTGACACCAAGCAGTGGTTCGATCCAGGTTAACGGGCGGATTGCTGCCCTGCTCGAACTGGGAGCGGGGTTCAATCCGGAATTCAGTGGCCGGGAGAACGTTTTTCTCAACGCCTCGGTACTCGGATTGACGCAGAAAGAAATTGAAGACCGCTATGAATCGATTGTTGATTTCTCCGGCATCCGCGATTTCATCGAGCAGCCGGTCAAAACCTACTCCAGCGGTATGTACGTAAGGCTGGCGTTTTCCATCGCCACCAGCATCGACCCGGACATCCTGATCGTCGACGAGGCACTGTCGGTGGGTGACGGCGCCTTTGCGCGCAAGTCATTCGACCGGATCATGGAGCTAAAGGAGCGGGGTACGACCATCCTGTTCTGCTCTCACACCATGTACCAGATTGAAACGCTGTGCACGCGCGCCTTATGGCTGGAGCATGGCACGGTAAAAATGGACGGCGACCCCGCAAAAGTTGTGGTTGCTTACCAGTCTTCGCTTGCGGAATCGGCCATTGCCGAGCAGGAAAACAGACAGGAAACCGAACCGCCAGTCGAAACAGAGGGTTATGCCCGTATTGAAGGCGTTAACGTGAAATGTGATGGCCGCAGTGGGCGCAAGCTGCAGGGCATCAGCGGCAAAAGCCTGCTTACAGTCGACATCCATTTCCGCTCAGATCCATCCATGCCGGCCCCCACACCGGCGGTAACCATACATGCGCTTGACGGATCGACACTGGCAAGCACCTCCTCCTTACTCGACGGCGTCGAAATCGCCCGCAATGCCAGCGGCGCAGGCTGGGCCAAGGTTGAATTTGCCGCGCTACCACTACTGAAAGGCACCTACAATGTGTCGGCCCATCTGCTTTGCGAACGCGGCCTGCACCTGTATGAAACAGCAGCCTTTGCTGCACTGGTAGACGTAGAGCAGCAAGACTGGGAACAGGGCGTGTTCCGTATCCCGCGTCAATGGCAGACAGGAGAAGCAAGTGAGGCCTCGGCATCTGTCGGACAGGCAACCGATAGCGCCGATCTGCTCACCTGGCTGAACCGCCACACCCATACCCTGCCGACCGGCTCACACATCACCCCTCCGCCAGACCCTCTGGGGGAAGATGCAGCACATAGGCTGCTGGAGCTGTTTGGTTTTCGCCGAACCGATGCGACCTCGCAGAACTGGGTACGCGAGCAGGTGCCGAAATGGACTCCTGAATGGCTGCCGGCCAATCGCTCTTTCGAATGGCTGGACCTTTTCGAAGCCACTTTTGCTTACGCCACCACGGCCCGGCATTTCCGCTGGAAATACCGTGATGCGAACCATCCAGGAATCGGTCTGCGCGACGAATCGGGTAAGTTGATCGCCTTTTATGGCGGCATGCCGCGCCAGATCAACTTTTGCGGTGAGCCGGCTACTGCGGTACAGGTCGGAGATGTCATGGTGCATCCGGCGGCACAAGGCATTCTCAGTCGCAACGGGCCATTCAAACGCAGTTGCTGCACCTATATCGAGCGGGCGA
>JAUPTR010000150.1 GCA_030917985.1 Pseudomonadota bacterium
AACGCCCCGGCGCAAACCGGGGCGTTGTTTTTTTATGCAGATTGCCCTCTGCAAGCTATGGGTGCCGAAAATAAAAAAGCGTGTGGCCACAAGACCACACGCAATACACGACAGGAGTGTCGAGGAGTTGAAGCTGCCCACGACAGATCGTGAACCGCTTCCGGGGGGAACTCAGTTCACCGCTTCTTGCAGCTGCTGCAGGATGGCGGGGTTTTCCAGGGTGGAGACATCCTGGGTAATCTGTTCGCCTTTGGCAAGCGAGCGCAGCAGGCGGCGCATGATCTTGCCGGAGCGGGTTTTCGGCAGGTTGTCGCCAAAACGGATTTCCTCCGGCCGAGCCAGTGCACCGATTTCGTGGCTGACCCATTCGCGCAGGTTCTGGGCGATTTTCTTGGCTTCGTCCGCGCTGCTTGGGGTTTGTTTCAGCACCACGAACGCTACCACCGCTTCGCCTTTCACCTCGTGCGGTTTACCTACCACGGCGGCTTCTGCCACCAGCGGATTGGCGACCAGCGCTGATTCGATTTCCATGGTGCCGAGGCGGTGGCCGGATACGTTCAGCACGTCGTCAACACGGCCCATGATCCAGAAATAGCCGCTTTCATCACGGTGTGCCGAATCGCCGGCCATGTAATATTTGCCGTTGAATTCTTCTGGGAAATAGGTTTTCTTGAAGCGTTCGTCGTCACCCCAGATGGTGCGCACCATCGACGGCCACGGCTTTTTCACCACTAGGAAACCACCTTTGCCCGGTTCAACCGGTGCGCCGGATTCATCGACGATGTCCATGATGATGCCCGGTACTGGCAGCGTGCAGGAGCCCGGTTTGGTTGCCACTGCCCCCGGCATTGGCGTCAGCATATGGCTGCCGGTTTCGGTTTGCCACCAGGTATCTACAATCGGGCAACGTTTCTTGCCTACTGTTTCGTAATACCACATCCAGGCTTCCGGATTGATCGGCTCGCCCACCGTGCCCAGCAGACGCAGGCTGCTCAGGTCGTACTGGTTGGGCAGATCGGCGCCGAGTTTGATCAGCGAGCGGATCGCGGTGGGGGCGGTGTAGAAGGTGGTGACCTTGTGGCGTTCGATCATTTTCCAGAATCGACCGGCGTCCGGGTAAGTCGGCACACCTTCAAAAATGATCTGGGTTGCGCCCACAGCCAGCGGACCGTAAGTCACATAAGTGTGGCCGGTAATCCAGCCCACATCGGCAGTACACCAGAATACGTCGTTAGGCTTGTAGTCGAACGACCAGAGCATGGTGTTGATGGCGCCCAGCAGATAGCCGCCAGAGCTGTGCTGCACGCCCTTCGGCTTACCGGTGGAACCGGATGTGTAGAGGATGAACAGCGGATCTTCGGCATTCACCCAGGTCGGTTCACATTCTTCCGACTGGCCTTCGGTGAGCTTGTGCCACCAGATATCGTGTTTCTCGTCCCATTTGGCGCAGCCGTTGTTGGTGCGCTGATATACCACCACTTTCTGGATCGATTCGCAGCCGCCCAGTTCCAGAGCCTCGTCGATCACGGCTTTCAGCGGCACTGCCTTGCCGCCGCGCAGACCTTCGTTGGCGGTAATCACCAGCTTGGCGCCGGCATCCACAATCCGTTCCTGTACCGATTTGGCCGAGAAACCACCGAACACCACCGAGTGGATCGCGCCGATGCGGGCACACGCCTGCATCGCCACAACAGCCTCAATGCTCATCGGCATGTAAACCACCACACGGTCGCCTTTTTGCACGCCAAGGCTCTTGAGACCGTTGGCGAACTGGCAGACGCGGCGATACAGCTCGGCGTAGGTGACACGGGTCACCGCGCCGTCATCGGCTTCAAATATCAGCGCAATCTTGTGTGCGAGTTGCGCCAGATGGCGGTCGATGCAGTTGTATGAAACATTCAGTTCGCCATCGTCAAACCATTTGAAGAATGGCGGATTACTTTCGTCCAGCACGCGGGTAAACATCTTTTTCCAGCTGATGCGTTCACGCGCCAGCTCGCCCCAGAAACCGGCATAGTGTTCGTTGGCCTGATCACACAGGCGATTGTAGGCATCCATGCCGGAGATGGTGGCCTTGCGACGGAACTCTTCGCTTGGTTCGAATACGCGGGTTTCTTTGAGGATGGAATCGAGGGTGGCCATGTGAAACTCCTTCTCAGTGTTGTTGGTTAGCAGTGTTGCGTGCTATCGCTTAGCCGGCTGATTCCGGGTTGCAATTGCACCGTCGGCGGTTTGCCTTCGTGTGCTGTTGCCATTGCAGCCCAGAATGATGGTTGTGTTCAACCGGCTGGGAGATAGCCCCTTCCGCGAGGGGAGGGGGTGATCCGGTCAACCACACCATAACGGTATTTCGTCGTCACCGCTTGTCGTACTACCGTACTGCCTGCGCGGTTCCTTCTCGTCCCGTTACGGCGTGGAATCCGTATCGAGTCAGGGTTTAATGAGCGGCCGCCTTGGCTGCACCGATGCCTGTGTTCTGGCGAACGTAGAGTTCTTCCCACATTTCTTCAGCGCGACGGTCACGGAACAGCAGGGAGCCGATGATCACTGCCAGGAAGCCCAGCGGAATCGAGATCAGACCCGGGTTTTTCAGCTTGAACCACGGTTCTGTCAGGCCTGCCATGCTTTCAGTCTGACCTTCGACTTTCTTCAGGTCTTCTTCGGCCTTGGCCTTGTCTTTCTTCAGCTTCGCCAGATCTTTCTCAGCCTTGGCTTTGTCAGCTGCGTCGGCAATTGTCGGCAGCTTTTCTTCCGCCTTGGCAATTTTCTCGATCAGGCCCGGTTGAGCCGGTTTGGCATCCTCTGCCGGTTTGGCTTTTACCGAACCTTTGCCGATGGCGATGATATCGGAGAAGAAATACTCCGCCGGTTTGGCTTCCACTGCCGGTTTGGCTTCGCTCGCCGGGGTGCCGTTGAGTGCCTTGTTGGCATCCTTGCGTACTTTTTCCGGGTAGGTCATATTCGGGCTCACCATCACCAGTGAAATCGCGGTAAAGGTGCCGATGATCATGCCTGCGACGATGCCGCCGGTGTTGCACTTCTTCCAGTACAGGGTCAGCAGTACACACGGCAGGTTGGCCGATGCAGCCACCGCGAAGGCCAGTGCAACCAGGTGCGCCACATTCTGGCCCTTGGCGGCGATACCGATAGTGATGGCCAACGCGCCGACAATCACGGTGGAGATACGAGCTGCAGTCACCTGTTCTGCCGGGGTCACATGCTCGCCGCGGATCACGCCCACATACAGATCGTGTGCCATCGCCGATGCGGCTGCCAGCACCAGGCCTGCTACCACGGCGACGATGGTGGCGAAAGCCACTGCCGCAACGAAGGCCAGCATGAAGTTACCCAGCATCGAATCTGCGCCGCCACCGATAAACTGTGCCAGCAGTGGCGCCGCCATATTGCCGCCCTTGTCGACGCCGGCGATGGTGGCCGAACCTACCTTGATGGCCGAGCCCATGCCCAGGAACAGGGTCAGAACGTAGAAGCCGCCGATGATGGCCATTGCCCAGATTACCGATTTACGTGCTTCCTGTGCGGTCGGCACGGTGAAGAAACGCATCAGGATGTGTGGCAGACCGGCAGTACCGAACACCAGTGCCAGACCCAGCGAAACCTGATCCAGCGGATCCTTGAAGAACAGGCCCGGCTCCAGGAAGCGTTGTCCCAGTTCCGCCGCTGACATGTTCTTGGCCGGATCGCCGAGGATTTTCGCAACCTGCGCCTGAACCTTGGCATCACCCACCACCGATTCGAGGAAGGCCGGCAGACTGAAGCCGTAGGGCGCCCATACGGCAATCACCAGCACAATCGAGGCAGTCACCAGCAGCACGGCCTTGATGATCTGCACCCAGGTGGAGGCAACCATGCCGCCAAACAACACGTAGGCCAGCATCAACACGCCTACGGTGACCACCGAAATTTCGTAGTCGATGCCGATCAGTGTTTTTACCAGCACACCGCCACCCACCATTTGAGCGGTGAGGTAGAAGGTGGATACGGTAATCACCGACAGGGCGCCAACGATACGTGTGGCTTTCGGATTGTTGCGATAGGCGAGAATGTCGGCCAGCGTGTATTTGCCGATATTGCGACACGGTTCGGCAATCACCAGCAGCACGGTAATGTAAGCCACCAGCCAGCCCACCGAGTACATGAAACCATCGTAGCCATACAGCGAAATCAGGCCGGCAATACCGAGGAACGATGCTGCCGACAGATAATCACCGGCAATTGCCCAACCGTTTTGCAGGCCGGAGATGCCGCCACCGGCAGTGTAGAAATCGGCTGCGCTATGCACACGCTTGGCTGCGACGTAGGTTACAAACATCGTCAGGCCGATAATGGCACCAAACACGGCAAAGGTGAGGAAGCGGTATTCAGGTGACACTGCGCCGGCTTCCGCCGCCAGTGCGGGCTGGGCCAGCAGGCCCAGCAGGGTGAGCAGCGAGAATGAGTGTTTCATTTTTTTCCTCCGATCTGCTGGGCATTGGCAATGATTTCGGCGGCCAGGACATCAAATTCCTGATTGGCTTTTTTCGAATAAATCACCGCGATACTCCAGGCAACGATGAATTCGGACAGCGCAAATACGAGGCCGATATTCACCGGACCCCAGATCTGGGTTTTGAACAGTTCCTGGTAATAGGCCGCGCCGATGGGCAGCAGAAAGTAATAAAACACGGAAAACGCCATCAAGCCCCAGAGAAACCTGGACTTGCGCCGATGCAGGTTCTGGAACTTTGGATCAGCTTCGATCGCGGCCCAGTTAAGGTTCATGCTGCTCATACTCGCCTCCTTCATGGTCGAATGTTCTATGGCTCAATCGCGTGAGCCTGCGTTAACAATAAAAATATTAGAGCTTGGAATCTAATCGCAATTTTTGATGCCAAAAATAAGGTAGAGCGATGAAGGCATGAAATTGTTAAATAAATCAATCAGGTGGGGAGTGTGATTTGGAAAATTGATAGGCTTGATCGTATTTGCTGGCGGCGCGTTGAGACGTTTATGACCGGTTACGCGAACAGGAGTGAGAAGCGCGCCGCATCAGGCCTGATCCGGCCTCGCAGCCCGCTCATGTCCCCCTTGGGGGGCGCCTCCTTAGCGGCCTTGGGTCAATTGCCGCTGTTGCCGCTGCTGCGCCGCATAAAGCTGCAGATCGTGGCTATTGCGCACGCCGGGCGGCAGATGGCGCAACAGGATCAGAAACAGCTCGGCCGTCACCCAGGCGTCTGAGAGCGCGTTGTGCCGCTCAAAGGCTTCCAGTTGGAAGGCAGCCAGCCAGTCGTCCAGTGTTTGTCTGCCCGGTGCCAGTTGTGGAAACAGGGCAGGGCAAAGGTCGGCAAGATCGATCCAGACCAGCTTGGGTTTGCCCAGGTTTTCCGTCAGCGTGCGTTCAACCAGTGTGCGGTCAAAATCGGCATGGAAGGCCAGTAGTGGGTCGCGTCGCGCAAAATGCAGAAAGTCCAGCAACGCATCGCTGGCCGGCCTGCCCTTGCGTTGCTCGTCGGCGCCAATGCCATGAATCAGGATATTGTCTTCGCTGCTGGCTTGCTGTTGCTTCAGGCGGCAGTCAAAATGCTGAGCCACGTCGATGCAGCCCTGTTCTACCCCGACTGCGGCAATCGACAGCAGACGATCGGTTTGCAGGTTGAGCCCGGAGCTTTCGCTATCCAGCACCACCCAGCGTTGTTGTAACAAGGGCGTATTTTTGGCCGGCAGGGGCAGTTGCTGCCATTGCTGCAGGCGTTGTTGCTGCGCTGGTGTCAACGCTGCAGTGGCTTGCGCCCGGGTGAATGGCCACCAGCTCATATGCGGAAACTTTCGCCAAGTTTGCCTTGCAGCTTGCGCGCCTGACGCAGGGTTTCCTTGAGAATGCGCCGGTCCAGGCCAGAGAGGGTTTTCGGGTCGATGGTGTTGTCAGGTTCGCGCTGGTTTTCCAGCGCCTGTTGCTGATGTTGCAGCCGCAGCAGCAGCAGGAAGTGAAATGCCTGCACCCAGCCTTCTACCGTCTCGGTGCGGATGCCTGCCTGCTCGCCATACAGACGCAGGCGCTGCGCGGTGCTGTAGGCATCGATGCCGTTCGCCAGGCTGAGGATACGTGCCGCATCAACAAAAAAAACCGTACCGTTTACTTTCAGATCCAGCCCGGTTTTACCGTCATGAGTGCTGAGAATGAAGTCACCGAGCAGGCTCAGCGGTGGTTTGTATTCCAGTGTGTTCTGCGTCAGCATGTGTAAAAAGCGTGGCCGCTGCTTGATGCAGTGCAGCAGGTGTTCGCGGATTTCATACGCCATCCAGAACTCGCCCCACACCGGGCGCATGTCGAAGTAAATCTTTGCGTTCAGCAAGTGTTGCAGATTGCCGCCCTCGATCCAGTCGCCAAACTGCAATTGCCATTCATTCAGCGACAGGCAACATTCCGGGTTGCTGGCCATGACATTGCCCTTGCACAGGGGAAAGCCGCATTGCGCCAGCCAGTCGTTGGCGCGTTTGGCGGCTGGCAGCAGAATTTTGCGGGCCTCGGCATTGCTCATGCCATCCGGTGCCTGAAAAATGATGCCGTTATCCTGGTCGGTGCCGATCGTCTGCTCCTGCCGGCCTTCCGAGCCGAACGCGACCCAGCAGAAAATGATGCCCTGCAGTTGCGTGCCATCGAATGCCTGTTCCACCACCCGTTCGATCAGGCGGTCGTTGAGGGTGGAAATCAGCTGGGTCAGGTTTTCTGGCGCTACACCCTGCGCCAGCATGTTGGATGCCAGCTGGCGGATATCTCGGCTGATTTGTGCCAACGTCTCCACGTCGTGGGCGTGATCGAGTGCAGTCGCAATTTCGTAGACACCGATGCGTTGCAGGCTGAACAGGTCACGTTCGGCAACAATGCCTACCAGCTTGTCACGCTCCACAATCAGCAAATGGCGGATACGGTGCTGCGCCATCGTCAACGCAGCATCGAAGGTGAGGGCGCTCGGGGGCAGGCACACCAGGCTGGTCGACATCAGCTCGTGGATTGGCGTGTCGTGCGGCGTTTGCCGTGTGGCGTGGGTCAACACATCGACCAGTGTAAATATCCCCAGCGGCTTGTGCTCCGCATCAACCATGATCATCGAGCCGATGCGCTGTGCTTTCATCTGTCGTAACACCTCGCCCAGAGAGGTATCAGGCGGGCATGTAATCGGCTTGTGCGCCAGCTCACCCAAAGGTGTGTCGGTATGTTGCTGGTTGCTGCGGGTGCTGAGCGCGCTCTGAATCCGTTGCCGCGATAGCTCCAGTAAATGTGCCAGGCGGCGGGTGCCAAAAGCGCGGAATGCCTCGCTGCGTTCCAGCAGTTGCTGAAAGTCGCTGCTGCTGAGCTGGTAGACAAAGGTGTCAGCGCCGGCGCGATAGTTGGAAATCACCGGCCGCCTCGACAGCAGCGCCCCAATCGGAAACATCTCGCCTTCGTGCAATTCCAGATAGGGGGTGTTGCTATTGGCATCCTCGCTGCGGACGATGCCTTTCTTGATGATCTGCAAATCCGGCTCGCCATTGTCCTGCGGCGAGATCAGCAAAGTGCCTTCTTCGAAATACGCCACTTTCAGACGTTGTACCATCCACAGCAGGTCGGCTTCGGTCATGGCATCAAAAGGCGCATGCTGGCGCAATTCCCGGGCAATCTGTGCGGTCAGCGAGGTGGTGTTCATGGGGCAGTCCGGCAGGGTAAGGTTTAAGGAAGCGCTGATTTATTGGCCGCGCGGGCGAATTGCGGCGTCGCGCGGTGCTCGAAAGCTCGCCTATCTTCATGATATGTCTCGCTTTCTGCGCGCCGGGCTCCTTGCACTTCATCCCGCTC
>JAUPTR010000151.1 GCA_030917985.1 Pseudomonadota bacterium
GCTGTCGCTCTTGAGGATACGCAGCGTCAGCCGCTCGCCAAAACGGGTGGGAATACTCGCCACACGCATGTCCAGCGCATCGCCATCCAGCCCCGGCGGCCGGTAGGACAAGCCACCATCCTGCGCCGCGCGCGATTCGGAAATGTCCATGTTTGCCAGCACCTTGACCCGCGACACCAGCCCCTCACCCAATGCGCGCGGCAGGCTGGGGCCCCAGGCGTGCATCACACCATCCACCCGCAGCCGGATCTGGTAGGCATCCTTCGAGGCTTCCACATGAATGTCGGAGCTGCGCCGCAGCCAGGCATCCTTAAGCAGCCGGTCGAACAGGGCAATCGGTTCTTCGGCACTGCTGCGGGTGCCGCCTGGCGCACGTCCGGTGGCGCGGCGGATGGCTTCGGCCAGCTCGTCGGGCTCGGCCAGCGCCAGCGGCAGGTTCTGCCCCAGCAGCCGTGCCACGCTGGCTGGGCCACTGCGCTCGTCCGGATCACCGGTTACCAGCAGCAACTCGCCCGTGGCGCTGCGTACCGGCAATATGCGTTGCGCCTGCAGCAGGCTGGCCGGCACGCGCTCCAGCAGTTCTTCGGCTATGTCCACTTCGGCCAGCCGCACAAACGGCATGCCCCGGCTCTCTGCCAGTGCGTGCCACATCGCAGCCAGAGGCAGCCGCAACTGTACGGCAATGGCCTCCGGCAGGCTCAGGCGCTGTGCACGTGCCACCGGGCGCAGCCGCGCCACCAGTTCAGTATCAAACAGGCCAAGCTGCAGCCCGGCGTTGACCAGTGTGCTTTCGTTAATGGCCACGCAGCGCTCCCTGCGGCCGTGCCGCCAGCATCCGTTCCACCGCCCGCGCATCACGCGCCAGCTGCAGGCCGCGCTCGCGCGTCAGATGCCCGCCGCGCACCGCCAGCGCTATCGACTGGTCGAAAGTCTGCATACCCAGATCGGCGCCGCTTTCGATGGCCGAATAAATCTGCTTGCTGCGGCCGGTGGCAATCAGGTTGGAAATGGCCGAGGTCACGTTCAACACCTCCACCAACGGCACGCGGCCTCCGGCCTGTGCTGATTTTTCCAGACGTTGCGACACCACGGCGCGCAGGCACAACGACAGCCGGTAGCGGATCGCCTCCTGCTCGTCGCCGGCAAAGCCACCCACCATGCGCTCCACTGATCCCACGGTGTCGGCAGTGTGCAAGGTGCCAAATACCAGATGCCCGGTTTCTGCGGCGGTGAGCGCGGCACGCATGGTTTCCAGATCGCGCAATTCGCCGATCAGGATCACATCCGGGTCTTCGCGCAGGCTGGCCCGCACTGCCGTGGCAAAGTCCGGCACGTCGGCATGCAGCTCACGGTGGGTAATGGCCGAGCATATCGGGCTATGGATGAATTCCACCGGGTCTTCGATAGTGAGAATGTGCTTGGGATAAAGCCGGTTGATTTCGTGGATCAACGCTGCCAGTGTGGTGCTCTTGCCCGAACCGGTGGCACCGGTGACCAGCACCAGTCCATCCTGCAGGTCAGCCAGATGGCGCAGATCGTCGGGCAGGCCCAGCTCGGACATGCCACGAAAGCGGTTGTCCAGATGCCGCGCCACCAGTTGTCGCCGCCCCAGCGCGCGCAACAGGTTGATACGGTAGCGCTCGCCGTTGGCGCAGCTGTAGCCCACGTCCACCGAGCCCTGGCGCTGCCATTCCTGCGCACGCCGGTCGGCGGTGAAATGCGCCACCAGCACATCCATGGCGGCTGATGGCCAGCAGTGGCTGTCAAGCGTGTGCAGTTCGCCATGCACCCGCCCCAGAACGGGCCGGCCCTCGGCCAGATGCAGGTCGGAGCCCTGCTGCTGGTGCAGCTGCACCAGCAGGTTTTCAAAAGCCGCCAGTACCTCGGCCGTGTTATTGCCAATCGACATCGATTTACCTCTACAAAGCCAGATCAACAGCCATCTCCAGCCACTGGCGTGTGGCCGGAGTGGTGTCGCTGCCGTCGGTTTTCACTTCAATCCTGATTGCCACGGGGCTGGCCATGAACGGCAAATCGGCCAGCCCGTCGAGAAACTGCATCAGGCCTCGATACGAGGCGCGTGCCTCCAGCCGCAGCAGCGGGCGGCCATAGGGATTTTTCTGCGCCAGCTCGCGCAGCCGCTCGACGCTGGGCGCCTGGCGCTGCTCCTCTTTCGGCAAGCCCTTGGTTTCCAGTCGCAGCACTTCGATATCCGCCCCATTGGCCAGCTCGGTCAGCGCCAGCCGCAATGCCTGGTGGTCGGCCAGACGATCGAGTGGTGCCAGCCGTGCCTGCAACTGCTGTAAATGCCGTTGCTGCTGCTGCAAATGCTGTTCTACAAGGCGCAGCTCCTGCTGCAGTTCGGCCGGCAGTTTGCCGCTGCCGCGCACCACAGGCGCCGGGGTGGAGACTGTTGCGCTTTTTTTCAGGCGTCCGCTCAGACGGTTGATGTCGCCCTGCAGTTTGCTGATCTGCGGCGCCGTCACCAGGCTGTAGAACGCGAGATAGGCGCCCGCCAGCAACAGGCAGACAATCAGCGGAACCCGCCGCCGTTCGGCTTCGGGCAGGATTTGCCACTGCCGCTGCAGGCGCTCCAGCCAGGCATTCATGGTTGCACCTCGATTTCGTCTGGCCCCATCGGTATCAGCCAGAACGACACGCTGTAACCCTGGCTGCCGGTACGACCCTTTACTGCCTGCAGGTCGGTCTGTGCCACGCTCAGGCGCAGTGGCCGCACAGCCTGTTGCACTTCACTGGCAAAACGCTGCGCCATCTGGTCGGACGGCGACCACGCCTGCACCCGGATGCCAATCCCGGCATCACCGGTATTGCCCTCTTCCAGCACATCCAGCAACACTTCAGGGCTGATGATCTGCCCCAGCAAGCGAATTAGCGCCGGTACGGTATCGATGCGCGCAGCAATCGCGTCCAGCCGGCCGGTATCGGCCAGTACGGCAGCCAGGCTTTTTTGCCGCTGTGTCAGTTGTTGTTCCAGCTGTTGTGAACGTTTCTGGATTTCATGCAGCGGATTGTTCTGCTGCGCCCTTGCCTGCTGCGACAACGCCGCATAATCACGCTGCAGGCGATTCAATTTGAATCGTGCCCAGCCTTCCCAAGTGCCGAGCGCCAGCAACACGGCAAGCAGCGCCAGCCACAGCCGCCCCTGAGGATGCAGCCAGGGCGGTGTGGCGGCTGCACGTGGTGCCAGTTGCGGCGGGGCCGGCTTGCTGCGCGGCTGCTGAAAACCGGCCAGCAGTGCGGCGAAACGCAGCCGGCACAGCGTTTCGGCACTATCGGCCAGCAGGCACACTTCGGTACGCAACCGCATCTGCAGCTCCTGCAACAGCAGCGGGGCAGATTCGTTCTGGGCAATCAGGCCGATGCGGCACCCTGGCTTCAGCGGCCAGGCGGCCAGCAAATCGCACAGCCAGCCGGCATCGGGCTGACGTTCCAGCGCGGGCTCCTGTAGCACCTGCAGCAGCTGCCCGTTTTGATACAGGCAGCACAGCCACTGTTCAGCCTGGCATTCAATACCGACAAAC
>JAUPTR010000152.1 GCA_030917985.1 Pseudomonadota bacterium
GGTGGATTTTCCGGCGGCGGCGTTGCGTTCGATCATCAGTGCCGGTGGCGGCATCGATACGCCGGTGGTGCGGCGCTGGCTGCAGCAGCGCAGGCCGCAACTGTTTGATGCCGACCAGCCGTGGGACGGCACCTGCGAGGTCTGGCTGGGCAAGTTCCGTTACTTCGATATGCACAACACGGCGGCGCATGGCGATTACGACGCGGCCAGCGCCTGTACCTGTTACTTCAGTTTTCTCAATGTGCCGGACATCACCGCGCCGGAGCTGGAGGCCACGCTGTTGGCGCTGCAGCAACCGCTGGCCGCAGCGCTGCGACGCTTGTTACAGCCGGCAACCGAACCAGCGGCCGAGCCGGGCACATTGACCGAACGCGAGCAGCAGATCGGTTATTGGGCGGGACAGGGTAAAAGCAACTGGGAAATCGCCGCGATTCTTGGCATCAGCGAGTACACCACCAAGACCCATGTCGCCAATCTGCTGCGCAAGCTGGGGCTGGCGTCACGTGCCGGGCTGCAGCAGCATAACTGGCCCTATCTGCTGGCGGCCTGTCTGCTGGACATATTGCTGGCCTTCTGCAATACGCAGCCGGCGTTTTACACTGGCTAGATGCCTGACACTTCCCCTCCTCTCTCACCCCAATCGCTGCGGCTGTTTTTTGCCTGCTGGCCAACGGCGGCGCTGCAGCAGCAGTTGCACGCGCTGGGCGTCGGGCTGCGCCAGCAGATCGGCGGGCGGCCGACACGGCCGGAAAATATTCATCTGACGCTGGCTTTTGTTGGCGATGTGCCGGCGCAGCAACTGCCGGCCTTGCAGCAACTGGCGGCGGGTATCACGGCGGCACCCTTCACTTTGCAACTGCAGCAACTCGGCTGCTGGCCGCAAGCCGCAGTTGGCTGGCTGGCGCCGGATCAAACGCCGGAGCCTTTGCTGCAACTGGTGCAGCAGTTGAACCGGGATTTGCGGCAAGCTGGGTTTCGTGGCGAAAAGCGGCGTTATCGGCCGCACCTGACGCTATTGCGCAAAGCGACGCAGGGCTGGCACAGCACGCTGGAAACTCCGCTGTGCTGGCAGGTTGAGGAATTTGTACTGGTGGCATCGACGCTTGACGCGCATGGGCCAAGCTACCGGATTATCGGCCGCTGGCCGTTGCACGGATGACAGGCGGGAATCCGCCGCCAGCCCCGTTTCGCACCTAGGCTGCGAAGCAATACCAATGCGGTCTGCAGGCCGGCCTGTGAACCAATACCAGAGCGGTTTGCAGGGCGGGCATGATTCCAGTTGGAAGGTGGCAGGGTAAGGCCATGATTCGGCGGGTTACGCTACGCTAACCCGCCCTACCGCTGGCGTTAGTCTTTCGGCCGCCACGCGGCAATTTTGGCGCGAATCGCGGGCAGCGCCGCCTGTAGCGCTTTTTCGCCCTCCAGAATCGCCAGATGTTTCTGCTCGAATTCCGCCGCACCCATCAGCAACACTTTCGGCCGGATCACCACATCGGCGCCGACCATTTCGTATTCGCTGATACGCTGACCCATGATATTGGCGGTTTGCAGCAGTATATCCAGCGTGCCTTCGACTTTGGTGAATTCCGGCTTGGAAGAGATATCCACCGCGATCACGATGTCGCCGCCCATCTCCCGCGCCGCCGCCACCGGCACCGGGCTGGTCAGGCCGCCATCGACATAATCGCGGCCATTGATGTTGACCGGACGGAACACCCCCGGCACGCTGCTGGAGGCCCGCACCGCCATGCCGGTGTTGCCACGGCGGAACACCATGCGCTCGCCACTTTGCAGATCGGTGGCAATCGCGGCAAACGGCTTGTTGAGTTTTTCGATCGGACGGTTCTGCACCGATTTGTTGATGAAGTTCTGCAGCAACTCACCCTTGATGAAGCCACGGCTCGGCAACACAAAATCGCCAACGCTATCCTGCTCCAGCTGCATCGCCATTTTCTGCAGATCGAAGCCGCTATACCCGGCGGCATACAGGCTGCCAACCACGCTGCCGGCGCTGGTGCCGACGACGATATCGACATTGATGCCCTGCGCCTCCAGCGCCTTGATCACGCCCACATGCGAAAACCCCTTGGCTGCGCCGCCGCCGAGTGCCAGTGCAATTTTCGGCTTGGGCAAAGGCTTGGTTGCCACTGGCTTGGGTGGCTCGATTTTTGGTGGCGGCTCGGTGGCACAACCCGCCAACAGCAGGCCGGAAACAAACAGGGCAAAAAAACGACGGGTCGACATATGCATACCAGACAAAAACCAGACAGAACCATAGTTTAACTTACGAAGGTGCTTGTCTTGTTGATAGGAATTGGCTATCGTCAAATTCACTTCATTCCACTCAGGGCAAGCCATGACGCTGACCGAATTGCGATACATCGTTGCGGTGGCGCGCGAGCGGCACTTCGGCCATGCGGCAGAGGCGTGTTTTGTCAGTCAGCCGACGCTGTCGGTAGCCGTCAAAAAACTCGAAGACGAGCTGGGCATCACCTTGTTCGAGCGCAATAGTGGCGATATCACGGTCACGCCGATTGGCCAGCGGATTGTCGAGCAGGCGCAACGGGTGCTGGAAGAAACCGCAGTGATCAAGCAGATTGCCGCGCACGGCAAGGATCAGCTGGCCAGCCCGGTGCGGCTGGGGGTGATTTTCACCATTGGCCCGTATCTGTTGCCAGACCTGATTCCGGCCTTGCGCAACGTGGCACCGCAAATGCCGCTGTTGATCGAGGAAAACTATACCTCGCGCCTGGCCGAGTTGTTAAAGCAGGGCGACATTGATCTGGCCATTCTGGCGCTGCCGTTCGACGAACCGGGCATTGTGGTCGAACCACTCTACGACGAGCCGTTCCGCGTCATCATGCCGCTTGGCCACCCGTGGGAAAAACAGCAGCAGATCGAGCCGGAGCTGCTGGTGGATGAAAACGTGCTTCTACTCTGCACCGGCAACTGTTTCCGCGATCAGGTGCTGCAGGTTTGCCCGGCGCTGAACCGCTCGGCCTTTTCTTCCGACGGCCATCATTCGACGCTGGAAGGCAGCTCGCTCACCACCATTCGTTATATGGTTGCATCCGGCAGTGGCGTGAGCGTGGTGCCCGCCACCTCGGTGGAAGGCAAGTGGGCCGACGAACGCTTGCTGGTTACCCGCCCTTTCAGCGAGCCCAGCCCAACCCGCCAGGTGGTGCTGGCATGGCGCAAGAGTTATCCGCGCCCTGCCGTCATCGAAGCCGTGCGCGATGCATTTGCACAGCTGGACCTGCCGTCGATCACGGCTATCTGAGCAGTTTTTCAAACAGGCCCCTGCTTTAACTGGCGGCCACCCACTTTCCCAATCCTTCCTCGGTTTTCCCGACTTGACTTGTTGCACTCGGGCAATACAATGTCCAATTGTTCGACAATTTTCACCTGATATTATTGATCCGGCCAAATGAAGTGTGAACTTGCTGCGGATACGCCCTCCCCTTCAAGTTCAAACTTCACTTGGCCACATCTATAGCCTGACGGCAACCAAGAACAAATATCAACACCGCGTGGTTTATACGCGGCAAGCAGAAAACCAACTGGAGAAAAAAATGCGTAAGTGGCTATGTGTAGTGTGTGGCTTTATTTATGACGAAGCAGCGGGTATGCCGAGTGAAGGCATTGCTCCGGGTACACGCTGGGAAGACGTGCCGGCATCCTGGGCCTGCCCGGAATGTGGCGTCAGCAAGGCGGACTTTGAGATGGTGCAGATTTAACCGCTGCTGAGCGCCCATACTCAAGCCTTTCCCCCAACCTCACGCCCTTTTTGCCACGGAGACACACATGGCCCCCATCACCATCATCGGCAGCGGTCTCGCTGGCTACACCGTTGCCCGCGAGCTGCGCAAGCTCGACAAGGACATTCCCTTGCGCATCATCAGCCGCGATCACGGCGGTTTTTATTCGAAACCGATGCTGTCGAACGCACTGGCCGGCAATAAATCAGCCGAACAGTTGCTGATGAAAAGTGCAGCGCAAATGGCAGCGGAACTGAATGCGGAAATACTGAGCAACACCGGCATCAACGCCATTGATCGCCAGGCTCATCAACTGCACGGCAGCGCTGGCGTGCTGGCCTACAGCAAACTGGTGCTGGCGCTCGGCGCCGATCCTTTTACTCCGGAACTGGCGGGTGATGCAGCCGATGAGGTGCTGAGTGTCAACGATCTGGACGACTACCGTCGTTTTCGCGCTGCGCTGGCTGGCAAACACAACATCACCATTCTCGGCGCGGGCCTGATTGGCTGCGAATTTGCCAACGATCTGCTGGGGCAGAATCTGCAGATCCAGCTGGTGGATCTGGCCGAATCGCCCTTGTCGCGCCTGCTGCCGCCCGCTGCCGGCGCCTATCTGCAGCAACAGCTGGAAAAGCAGGGCGTCACCTTCCATCTGGGCAGCACCACACAACACGTGCAGCGCCATGGCAACGGCTATCGCCTGACGCTGCACAACGGCGTGCAGTTCGACACCGATCTGGTGCTGTCGGCCATTGGCCTGCGCCCGCGTGTGACACTGGCGCAGCAGGCCGGGCTGGCCGTGCAGCGCGGCATCAGCGTCAATCGCCAGCTGCAGACCAGTGATGCCGATATTTACGCGCTGGGTGACTGTGCCGAGGTGACAGGCTATTTGCTGCCATTCGTGATGCCTATCATGCAGGCGGCACGTGCACTGGCGGCAACCCTGGCAGGCAACACCACTGACGTGCGCTACCCGGCAATGCCGGTGGCAGTGAAGACCCCTGCCTGCCCCACCACCATCTGCCCACCACCAGCCGGCAGCATCGGGCAGTGGCAGATAGAGATACAGGAAAACGGCCTGAAAGCGCTGTGTGTTGACGATACGGGAAAACCACTCGGCTTTGCCCTGATGGGTAGCGCCAATGCAGAAAAGCAGCTGCTGGCCACGCAAATGCCAGCCTGGCTGGTCTGAGGGGTTACCGGCTGCAGAACAAAACGGCCCGGCGAGGGGCACGCCCGGCCATCAGGCGCAGGCGCTAATAGTGCTATAGTCACAACAGAACCCCACACAGCACGTTTTTCCACCCTCACTGGCAGCCCCGAGCGCTGCCGGTTCTGCCGGCCGGTAATGCCATCATGTTCGACAAACTGTTTCGCCGCGAGCGCGCCGACTCAATGCAGCAACAGGCAGAAGCGATTCTGCAGGATGCACTGTCCATGCCGCCGATGCAGGGGCTGGGCAATGTTGATGCCTGGCTGAGCGATCGCTTCGAAAAGGCCTTGCAACGCCAGTCAGGCATCAGATTATTGCTGGGTCTGGACGACTTGCTGCGCCAGCTGGTGCAAGGCGCCGAGCGCACCTTGCTCAGCATCTACACCAACCCGACCAAAACCACACTGCTACTGCAAGCCGCCCTGCCCTTCAGCAGCCATCTGCAGAGCATGTATAGCCAGGCACTGCAGCAAGAAGCAGCGACTATGGCCAAACACGGGGGTCAGAATGCGGCATTGCAAAGCGCCATTGCCAATTGCCTGTTCTGGAGCGGCAAGCGTTTTTTGCTGCAATTTCTGCAATCGCCGCAGCAAACGTTCCGCTGGGATCAGGTACAAACACTGCATGAATATGCACACAAGCTGGAAGTCGGCGGGCTGGAACGTCTGAGCGGCAACAGCAGCCAGTTGCCGGCCGTGCGGCGGCAGCTGGCCTATCTACTGCTGCTGTCACGCTCGCTGGCCAGTGATCTGAACGGCCGGCAGACCTTGCTGGCAGACAGGATTGTCGAGCAACTATCGCCCATGGTGATGTTGAGCCAGCACCATTCCGCCGACACGCCATTTGGCCTGCCGGGCGACAACGGGCCGCCCACCGTCAGCGCCGACCGCCACGCACCCCCGCCA
>JAUPTR010000153.1 GCA_030917985.1 Pseudomonadota bacterium
CGAACCAGCTTGTCACGGTTGGCGTAGGTGATCGCCACCGCTGCCAGGAACACCACAAACACGGCAATCTGCCAGGCTTTTTCTTTCCACACCTTCAGCCAGGTCGGATCTGGCTTGACCACATGCGGACGGCCACCCTGCAGATAGCTGGCCGGCAGCCAGTATTCGGTCGGGAAATTGACAAATTCGCGCGTGCCGGTCGAGCGATCCTGGCGGTTGCCGAGAAACACGAAATCAAATGGATACGCAGCAGAGAAAGCCTTGCTGCGGATAATGAAAATGCCGGATTCGTCAAAGTGTGGCCCACCCGCCGCCTGCATGGTGTAGAGGTTGAGGTAGTCGGTATCGCGGAAGGAAAAACTGTCGCGCCCCTGCGCAATTTTCAGCCGATCGTAAATGCCGCCGCGCACAAAGCCCGAGCCCTTGAACGAACCGGCACCACTACCGATGATGAACAGGGCATGATCGGTCGGCTTCAGGTCCGCCATCAGTTTGCGGTAGCCATCATCACCCAGCACCGAGCGACCAACCTGTGGGTGATTCAGATAACCAAACCAGAGATCGACATACGGCTTGCCCTGGTCCGGCTCGCCCAGCTCTTTCGGTTGCACCACCAGATGTTGCACCACACCGTCGCTGACCAGTTGCTGCCAGCTGCGTGGCTTGCCATCGTCAACAAATGTGGCCTGCGGTTTTTCTTCTGCCTTGACCAGGCCAACCTGCTTGGCCACCTCGTAGGCACACTGCGAAATCACCTGGTTTTCGGCGATCACGGTTACGGTTGCGCCGGAAATCGCATCCAGGCGAATGGCATCACCGCCACCCGCGCCCACTTCAAAGGTGGCATCAGCCGGCTTGCCGAGATACTGGTTAACAAAATCGATCATTTTCTGCTCGGGAATGCCCAGCAGCAGAATGGGCTCGCTGTGTTTGAGAATGCGTACCCCGGATATCTTACCGGCCACATCCATGCCGATCAGCGTCACAATCGGCTTGCCCGAATAGGCAGGAAGATCAGTAATGTCGGTGGACAGAAAAACATAGCCGAGCAGCTTTTTATGGCCGTTGACCATGGCATAACCTTCAACATACGGCGGCTGCCCCTTGCGATCGGAAAATAGCGTGGCGCCGGGCAAAACATCGGCACAATTCAGGTATTTGCACATCGCCGGATCGGTTTTCAGACCCTCGGGCAGAGGGGCCTCATAAGCAGACCCCCAGGACAGGGGCGCCGACAGCAACAGGCTCAACAGGCAAAGCAAACGGATAATCTGCAAGGACATGATTTTTATCCAGAACACGACAGGCTGATTATCCTGTCTTGGCAAAAAAGGGCATTGACTCCGGTCAACCATGGCCGGATCAGCATGACCAATGGTCATCCCCGCGGCTCAAATAAAAAAAGGGAGGGGCAAGCCCCTCCCTGAATCTACTCGCTTGAAACTGTAATACGGGCTGCCGATTATTTCTCGACGATCATGCGCGAGCGCATTTCAAGGTGCAGCGCATGGCAGAAGTGGGTGCAATAACACCAGTAAATACCCGCCTTGTCGGCCTTGAAGGTGATCGACTTGGTTTCCTGCGGATTGACGATGAAATTAACGTTGTATTTTTCAATCGCAAAGCCGTGGGTCAGATCTTCCACCTTGTCGAAGTTGGTGAGGATGATGGTGACTTCGTCGCCCTTCTTCACCTTGAACTCGCGCAGGCCGAATGCCGGCGCATACGATGCCAGGTAAACGGTAACCTTGTTGCCGTTACGCTCAACACGCGAATCTTCGACTTTTTTCAGCGCCAGCGGGAATTCGCTGTGATCGTAAATCTGCTTGGTCTTGATCTTGTCGCGCTTGACGATGATGAAGTCGTGCGGCTCAGGACGCACCGGGTGATCCGAAACCAGCGTCATTTTCTCGCCGCTGATGTCGATCAGCTGTTCGTTTTCCGGATGCAGCGGGCCAACCGGCAGGAAGCGATCCTTGGAGAACTTGCAACCGATGTTCAGCCACTTGCCGTCGGCTTCCATGGTTTCCGACATCGACGCATTGAGGTGACCCGGCTGGTACTGCACTTCGATACGGTCAACCACATATTTGGCGTTCTTGTCACCCTTGTAGAACTTGATGGCTTCTTCGAGATTCCATTTAACGATCTGGCTATCGAGGAACAGGGTGGTGTATGCATTGCCACGGCCATCGAATGCGGTGTGCAAAGGCCCCAGGCCAATTTCAACTTCGGCAACAACGGCTTCTTTCGGCTCCTTGACTTCACCGTCAAAGAACTTCAGCACGGTAGCCAGATCGATGATTGTACCTGTCGGATTGAGCTTGCCGGCGCAGATGAAATATTTGCCATCCGGGCTGGCGTTCACACCGTGCGGGTTCTTCGGCACCGGCACGTAGGCAGTCAGTGCAGCTTTCGGATCTGGGTTGCCAGCCTTGGTGCCGTCCACCACCGGCACTTTCGAATCGCCGTAAGTCTTGAACTTGCCATCCTTCACTGCCTGCTCAATGCGGGCAATGTGGAAGAACACGCAAGCGTCCTTCTCGGCCGACATCATGTCTTCGTATTTGACGCCCATCTCGGTGTTGTACTGGTTGGCGGCAGCCAGCTTGCCATCGAACGAGGTGGCAACCAGGTCCATATTGCCATCTACCAGACACTGCCAGCGCACTTCCATGGTTTCAGCATCAAGACAGGAGAACAAGGAACGGTATTTGCTCGGATCATCGGCATCAGTACCATCGTTGTTCAGCGGAATGC
>JAUPTR010000154.1 GCA_030917985.1 Pseudomonadota bacterium
CCTGGCCGGCTCGGGTGACGTCTGATTCCAATGCCTCAACCGCGCGCTGGGTGCCGCTCTGGATGCGTGAAATCATGTTGCTGATTTCTGCGGTGGAGCTGGATGTCCGTTCGGCCAGTTTGCGCACTTCGTCGGCCACCACGGCAAAGCCACGCCCTTGTTCGCCGGCACGGGCGGCCTCAATGGCTGCATTCAGCGCCAGCAGGTTGGTCTGGTCGGCAATTTCCTTGATCACGCCGACAATGCCGCTGATTTCGCTCGACAGGCCACCGAGCTGGGTGACCAGTTGCGCCGATTGACGAATGCCCTGTGCCACGGCTTCCATCTCGCGTGAGGCACGGTTGGCGATGTCGCTGCTGTCGTGGGCGACGGCACCGGAGCGTTGCGCCAGTGAGTTGGATTCTTCGGCATGGTCGCGCATCTGGTCGATGGAAACCGACAGCTGTTCGATCGAGGCTGCCATGCCGGATGCCGATTCGGCCTGGCTCTGGCTGGAGCGCGCCACCTCGTTGCTGCTGCCGGCCAGGTGGTTGGCCACGCTTTCAACCGTGTTGGCTTCGCGCCCCACTTGCTGTACCACGTTGCGCAGTTTGCCCTGCATTTCGTTGAGCGCGGCCAGCAGTTGGCCAACTTCATCGCGGCGCGGGTTGCTGATGGGTTTGGCCAGGTCAAAACTGGCAATCGTCGAGACGGCGCGATGGGCCGCACGCAGCTGGCCGTTGAGGCGGCGCATGAATACCAGTATGGCGCTGGCGGTGAGTGCCAGCGCCAGTACAATCACACCGGCAACCAGCTTGCGTGCCTGGCTGGCTTCAGTGGCAATGCCTTCCAGCTTTTGTTGCGCCATCTGCTGGTAGTAGGGCATGAACTGTTCCATGGGCTTGATCAGGGCACTGTGAACGGCGGGCCAGTCTTCTTCCAGCAGGGTTTTGATCGCCTGGGTATCGTCTTGCTGGTAGGCAGTCAGCAGTTTGCCCAGCAGTTGTTGCAGCAGCGGCATGCCTTTCTGCATTTTTTCCAGTTGTGCCGCTTGTTCGGCTGGTGGCTGCTGCTGTGCGGCGAGTTCGAGAAAGCCCGACCACTCGCCCGGCAGGCTGGCCTGTGCTTCTTTCAGATGATTGGCCGAGCCAACCGTGGGCAGCTGATCCAGCAACACCCCGGCCATGCGGAAGCGGATTTCCTTGATGCGGCGTTCAATGGCCTGCAGGCGCAGCAGCGGGTCGAGTGCTTGCTGATTCAGCTGTGCCACATGCCGGGCACCATTGTCGGCCACATGCAGCGCCATGCCGCCCAGTGTCACAAGTCCGGCCAGGGTAATCGCGGCCATCAGATACAACAGGGCCCGAAGGCTGACATTCATTACTGCTCTCCTGTGGAGGTATCAGAAAACAGGGGCCGGCGGCCGGCCAGCCCCGGAGTGAGGCAAATTATTCGGTTGGGAACGATTTGGCTTCCCAGGCAGGCAGGCCGTCGCGGAACCAGTTGACGTTCTTGTAGCCGGCCTTGATGGCGGCATCTGCACCTTTGTAACCGCGCCAGCAGGGCGATCCGTTGCAGTAAAACACCATCACTTTGGCCTTGTCGGCCGGCAGTTTGCCCAGGTCGAATTCATCCTTGGGGTCGAGCGTGCTGACTTTTTTGTGCACTTCCTTGTAAACCACATTGATGGCGCCCTTGATATGTTTTTCAGCATATTCGGCGGATACGCGGGCATCCACGAAGACGGCCCCCTTGTCGAACAGCGCTTTGGCCTTGGCAGCATCCACCATGGAGCCGCCGGGGATGGCGTTGGGGGTTTCTTCCACCGCCTGGGCCATGGTTGCCAAACAAGCCAGGGCCATACCGCCGATCAAGTGTTTGATACGCATTTTTGTCTCCTGTTGATGTGTGTCTGTCAGGCCCGGCCGGTTGCAGTGGCGGGCCGGCGCTGCCGATTGCGGCTGAAATCCAATATAGAACAGCCGTTTGGGCTTTGCTTTGGCAGGTATGCGCGGCAAGTAAAATAGTTGACTGAATTTGTCGGCTTATATACGATCAAATCGTCCCAAAGGGGAGTAGCTCTTCAGCCGGCGTATCGTCAGTACGGAATGGTCATTGCACCTTTCCCGGTGCGTCGGGCGGCCAATATCTGCAACGGATGGGCCGTGAGCAAGACCTTTGCCGCACAGGCAAAGGTTCATTTCCGGATTGAACCGGCCTGCAAACGCTGGACTGGGTCACTGCCGCCAGGCAGTGGTGTGCTGGAAATGATTTGAGAGCAGTTCAATGGAAACGATCGGTACGTGGTGGATGTGGGCAGGTTTTTTTGCCGTGGTCCTGGTCATGCTGGCTATCGACCTTTTTCTGGTCGGCGGTGGCAAGCAACAGCGTGTTTCGTTCAGGCAGGCAGCAAGCTGGTCGGTGGTATGGGTCGGGGTGTCGTTTGCCTTTGCCGGCTGGCTCTGGTGGTATCTGGATGGCAGCGCTGGCCGCGAGGTGGCCAATCAGAAGACGCTGCAGTATCTGACCGGCTACCTGATCGAGAAGTCGCTGGCGATCGACAATGTGTTTGTCTGGCTGATGCTGTTCAGCTTTTTTGCCATTCCGCTTGAATTGCAAAAGCGCGTGCTGGTGCTTGGCGTGCTTGGCGCCATCGTCATGCGCACCGTGATGATCTTTGCCGGCGTCTGGCTGATTGCCAAGTTTCACTGGATTCTGTATGTGTTTGGCGCATTTCTGCTGATCACCGGCATCAAGATGTGGTGGTTTGCCGATCAGCAGCCGGATCTTGCCAGCAACCCGCTGATCAGGTGGATTCGCAATCACATGAAAGTCACCAATGAGTTGCACGGCGAGCGTTTCTTCATCCTGCGCGAAGAGGCCGGCAAGCTGGTGCGATATGCCACGCCGCTGTTTCTGGTGCTGGTTCTGGTGGAGCTGTCCGACCTGATTTTTGCGGTGGATTCGATTCCGGCGATTTTTGCCATCACCACCGATCCGTTCATCGTGCTCACCTCGAATGTGTTTGCCATCCTTGGGCTGCGTGCGATGTATTTTCTGCTTGCCGATATGGCTGACCGTTTTTCGCTGTTGAAATATGGCCTGGCGATGGTGTTGATGTTTATCGGTGCCAAGATGTTGCTGATCGATATCTACAAGATACCGGTGCTGTTCTCGCTGGGTGTGGTTGGCGCCATCATCTTCACCTCCATCGTCTTGTCGCTGCGCCAGCGCCAGCCGGCAGATGGCACGGATGCAGCCAGCCAGCGCAGCCATTGAGGATGTGAGTGATGAGCAGCTTGTGGCCGCTTCTGCCAATGGCGCTGCTGATGGTTGGCCTGGCGCTGGCATTGCGCGCCGGCATTGCGGGGGCAATCGGCTTGTTGTCTGCCCCCGCGTTGCTGCTGCTTGGTGCAGGCCTTGTCTGCGCCGACAGCGCCTGCCATTCCCCTGCGTTTGACATCGCCGGAATGGCGCTGGCGGCACAGGGGCAGGGGCCGCTGGCAGATGTCTTTTTTCGTGTGCTGACCTGGGCCGGATCGATTGTTGTGCTTGGCCCCCTGGCCATCGGGCTGGCGATTCATGCCTGGCAGCGGCAGCCTGGCAGCCCAAAACCAGCCCGCCCGCAGGCACTGTTTGTGCCGGTGGCGCTGGCGGGCGCTGCGCTGATGGCGTATGCAACAAAGCTGGCGATAGCACGACCGCGCCCGGAGGTGGCTGCATTGATCGAAATGCCTGCCGATGCCAGTTACCCCAGTGCCCATGCCCTGCAGATCAGTGCCTTTGTTGCCGCCTGGCTGCTGGCGCCCGGCCGCAGCACCGGGCCGCCACGCCCGGCACCTATCGCCCTGGCCATGCTGCTGGTTGTTCTGGTGGCATGGTCGCGGCTGCATCTGCAGGTGCATTATCCGGGCGATATCCTGTTTGCCCTTGCGGCCGGAGCCGTATGGGTTGTTACGCTACGGCAACTGCCGGGCTGGAGGGCGTCATCATGAGGCACAAGTTCCTTGGCACCGGCGAGCCGGGCTACCACCCCTGGAAGAAGATCAAGACCGTCTTTTCCGGGCTGCGCTATGCAATCATCTACGACTGGTCGGTGACCTGGAAGCTGCTGCTGTCTGCCGTTGTGCTGGGGCTGGCGTACATGTTCCGGGAGTGGATCGACGTTTTGCTCATTCTGCTGGCAACCGCATTCGTGCTGGTTTCAGAAATTTTCAATAGCGCAATCGAGGCGATGTGTGATTTTGTCGAGACACACGAGAATCCGAAAATAAAGGTGATCAAGGACATGGCCGCAGCGGCGGTGGGTATCGCCATGCTGGCCTGGCTGGCAGTCATCGCAACCGAGGCGGCCGAGGTGCTGCGCGTGTTTTCGGCTGGCCGGCACTGAGAGGCTGGCCAAATCCGTGCTGCTTGGGCACTCCCACGCCCATAAACACAAAAACAGCACATCCCCCCGCTGGCGCAGCAGATCAGCCTCAAGGCCGGCTGGCTGCCGGGATCATGCCCCGAGTCTGCTGGCGGGCTGTCAGTCCGGATGCCGGTTGCAGCACGCAGCCGGCACCGTGGCATTGGCGCATTCGCCGCACACGGCCTTGATCTCCAGGCAGTTACCCTGCAGTTGATGGCCGGCCAGACGAATCCGGTCGGCCAGCAGGTGGCAGACCTCGGGGTCGTCGATTTCGCTTACCGCATGGCACAGCGGGCACACCAGCAGCAGCCCGTGCTGGTGCTGTGGCTGCTCGATGTGGCAGGCCACGTAAGCGTTGAGTGAATCCAGCCGGTGTACCAGTCCGGCATCTTGCAGAAACTCCAGCGCGCGGTAGACGGTAGGCGGGGTGGATTGTTCGTGCACCGCTTTCATTTCATCCAGCAACTGGTAGGCTTTCACGCCACCTTCGTGGCGCAGCAGCAATTCCAGCACCTGCTTGCGGATGGTGGTCAGGCGCATGCCCTGTTCCAGGCAGCGGGCTTCTGCCTGCTGCAGGCGTTGCTGGACTTCGGTTTCGGCAATATTGAACACGGGATGGATGAAATACGGCGTAAGGGAACAGATGCCGGACAAAATAATACAAAGCGGTGCCGAAGTCGATTTGTCTGGGCCTGCACAGTGCAATATTATTGCGTCGTTTGCCTGATTGCGGAGATGTCATGCCACGCCTGTTTGCCCTGATGATGATGTTGTCTGTTATGCCCGCCGTGGCGGGCCCGGCCCAAGATGCCCACGTGCATGGCCAGGCCAGCCTGAATGTGGCGCTGGATGGTGCTGAACTGACCATCGAAATGGATACCCCGGCCGATAATCTGCTGGGTTTCGAGCACCTGCCGCGCAGCGCGGCCGAGAAAAGCCAGGCTGGCAATGTGCTCACCCTGCTCAGCCAGCCGAAAAAGCTGTTTCGCCTGAATCCCGAGGCGCAATGCCTCCCCGACATGCCGGCGATTGATGCGCCCTTGCTGCTGGGGCGCCCGGTGAGTGGCGAGCACAACGATATTTCTGCCACCTTTGTTTTCCGTTGTGCCAAACCAGCGGCGCTGAGCCGGCTGGATGTGTTGCTGTTCGAGGTGTTTCCACGCCTGACACAAGCCAGGCTGCAATTTGCCGGCCCGACAGGGCAGCGGGGCCAGACCTTGAGCAAGGCGAAGCGTAGCCTCAGCCTCAAATAATGCCTGCAGCTTTCGACGCTGATCCGATATGAGCACCGATCGTGCGGCCGTGATCCACTGGCAGGGCTTGTGTTACCGCTGGCCCGGCCAGGCGCACGATTGCCTGAATCTGGCGGAATTTACGCTGGCGGCGGGTGAGCGAGTGTTTTTGCATGGCCCCAGCGGCAGTGGCAAAAGCACCTTGCTGTCGCTGGTGAGCGGCGTGCTGGCGGCGCGTAGCGGCAGGCTGAGTGTGCTCGGCCACGATTTGACCCAGCTTTCGCCACGCCAGCGCGATCATTTTCGTGTTGATCACATTGGTTTCATCTTCCAGCAGTTCAATCTGATTCCGTATCTGTCGGTGCTCGACAACGTCTTGCTGCCGCTGCGTTTCTCCAAAACCCGGCGGCAGGCGGCGGGCAGCGATGCCAGGGCCGAGGCAGCGCGTTTGCTCGGGCGACTTGATCTCGATGCCTCGCTGTATGCGCGTCCGACCACCGCCTTGTCGGTAGGGCAGCAGCAGCGGGTGGCCGCCGCGCGCGCCTTGATCGGCAAACCAGCGCTGGTGATAGCCGATGAACCGACTTCGGCGCTGGACGCCGAGCGGCAGCAGCGTTTTATCGACCTGCTGCGGCAGGAGTGTCAGGCCAATGGCTCGGCGCTGCTGTTTGTGTCGCACGATATGCGGCTGGCGGATCATTTTGACCGGCTACTGCATTTGCCCGAGCTGAATCGCGCCACGGGAGATGCCGGATGAAATGGCTGGATATCCTGCTGCGCTCTGCCTGGCACCGGCGCGGCACCTTGAGCCTGGCGGTGTTGTCGATTGCCTTGTCGGTGTTTCTGCTGCTGGGTGTCGAGCGCTTGCAGCAGGCGGCGCGTGAATCGTTCACCCAATCGGTATCCGGCACCGATCTGGTGGTGGGGGCGCGCACCAGCCCGGTGCAATTGATGTTGTACGCGGTGTTTCGGCTTGGCGAGCCGACCAACGGCATGGATTGGCAGAGTTACCAGAAGCTGGCGCAACACCCGGCCGTGGCGTGGAGCATTCCGCTGTCACTGGGTGATTCACATCGTGGTTTTGCGGTGCTGGGCACCAATCAGGATTATTTCACCCACTTTCGTTATGCCGACAAACGGCCACTGAGTTTTGCCGGCGGCAAGCCGTTCAACGAGGTATTCGAAGCGGTTCTGGGTGCTGACGTGGCGGCCAAACTTGGCTACAAGCTGGGCCAGAACATTACCCTGACCCATGGCTCGGGCGCGCTGAATCTGCCGGAGCATGCCGACAAGCCGTTCCGCGTGGTGGGCATTCTGCAGCGCACCGGCACGCCGGTGGACCGCACCGTGCATGTCAATCTGGCGGCGATCGAGGCGATTCACCTGGACTGGCAGGGCGGGGCGCCACTGCCCGGTTTCAGCATCCCGGCGCAATACGTGAAGAAATTCGATCTGACACCGAAGCAGATCACCGCCACGCTGGTCGGCCTGAAAAGCCGGGGTGGCGTGTTCCGCATGCAGCGCTTCGTCAACAACTACCGCGACGAGCCGCTGGTGGCGGTGCTGCCGGGGGTGGCGCTGGATCAGTTGTGGCAATTGCTGGCCGTGGCCGAGCAGACCTTGCGGGTGATTTCGCTGCTGGTGCTGGCCACCGGTTTTTGCGGCATGATCGCCGTGGTGCTCGCCAGCCTCAACGAGCGGCGGCGCGAGCTGGCGATTCTGCGTTCGGTGGGGGCGGGTGCCGGCACGGTGCTGGGCTTGCTGATGGCAGAAGGCAGTTTGCTGCTGCTGGCCGGCTGTGTGCTTGGCGCCGGCAGCCTGTGGCTGGCTTGTGTTGCTGCTGCACCGTGGCTGGAGGCACAGTTTGGCATTGTGGTGCCGCTGCTGCCGCTCACCCTGGGCGAAGCCCGCTGGCTCGGCATCATCATCGCCGCTGGTGCCTTGGCCAGCCTGCTGCCGGGCTGGCGTGCCTACCGGCTGTCGCTGGCGGACGGGCTGTCGGCGCGCATT
>JAUPTR010000155.1 GCA_030917985.1 Pseudomonadota bacterium
CGCAGCGCAGCATGAAGTACAGCAGAACCTTGAATACGTCGCCAAAAGCGCGTAATTCGACCAGATAACCATAGCGCTCGCGCAGCAAGCGCCCGGTGCTGAAACCGCGGCCATCGGTGAAGGCCGGGAAGTTGACCGCAACCACGGCAAACTTGCTGGCATCGCTGCCCAGGTCTTCCACTTCTTCGTGGCTGTCGATCCACACGCCGGTCTGGCCCTGGCGCGCCAGCAGCGCATCTTTCTGCGCTGTCCACACGGCCAGCGGCACAATCACATCGCCGCTTGCAGGCACGGTCGGCAGGCTGCCGTCTTCGTTGATTTTGAGCAGGGTGAAGCTGTCTTCAACGATGCTGCGATCCTTAATGAGCTTTGGCATATACGCGCTCCTTGAACGGGTCGATGCCAAGGCGGCGGACGGTGTCGATAAAACGCTCGTCGGCATGACGCTGTTCGATATAAACATTGATGATTTTTTCGATCACATCCGGCATTTCTTCCTGCGCGAACGACGGGCCGATGACTTTGCCGAGTGTGGCCTTGTTGCCCTGTTCGCCGCCCAGCGAAACCTGATACCACTCGGAGCCGTTTTTATCGACGCCTAGAATACCGATGTTGCCGATGTGGTGGTGGCCGCAGGAGTTCATGCAGCCGCTGAAGTTCATGTCCACGTCGCCGATGTCGTAGAGGTAATCAAGATCGTCGAAACGACGCTGGATTGCCTCGGCAACCGGAATCGACTTGGCATTGGCCAGCGCGCAGAAATCACCGCCGGGGCAAACGATCATGTCGGTCAAGAGGCCGATGTTCGGTGTGGCAAAGCCGATCTCGCGTGCGGCTTGCCACAGCGCATACAGCTCGCTTTGCTTCACGTCGGCGAGAATCATGTTCTGTTCGTGGCTGATGCGCACTTCGCCAAAGCTGTAGCGGTCGGCAAAGTCGGCAACGGCTTCCATCTGCCCGTCGGTGGCATCGCCCGGCGGAATGCCGGTTTTCTTCAGCGACAGGGTGACGCTGGCGTAGCCCGGCACCTTGTGTTGATTGACGTTGCGCTCCACCCAGCGGGCAAAAGCCTTGTCTTCGCTCTGCTTTTGCAGGAAACCGGCGTCGTCGCCGGCAAACTGCTCGTAGGCCGGCGGGGTGAAGAAACCTTCGAGGCGGGCGAATTCGTCTGCCGGTACGGTTGCCGGGCTGTCTTTCCAGTGCGCCCACTCGGCCTCCACCTTGGCGGCGAAACTTTCCACGCCCATGGCTTTCACCAGGATCTTGATGCGTGCCTTGTATTTGTTGTCGCGACGGCCGTAGCGGTTATACACGCGCAGGATGGCGTCGAGGTAAGTCAGGATGTGTTCGCGCGGCAGGAAATCACGCACCACCGAGCCAATGATCGGCGTGCGGCCCAGGCCGCCACCCACCAGCACGCGGAAGCCGATTTCACCCCGGTTGTTTTTCACCAGATCCAGGCCGATATCGTGTACCTGGATTGCGGCGCGGTCTTGTTCCGCGCCGTTGACGGCGATCTTGAACTTGCGCGGCAGGTGCGCGAATTCCGGGTGGAAAGTCGACCACTGGCGGATCAGTTCGCAATACGGGCGCGGATCGATATGCTCATCGGCAGCAACGCCGGCAAACTGGTCGGTAGTGGTGTTGCGGATACAGTTGCCGCTGGTCTGCACTGCGTGCATTTGCACCGTGGCCAGTTCGTCGAGGATGTCCGGCACACGCTCCAGCGCCGGCCAGTTGAACTGGCAATTCTGCCGGGTGCTGAAATGGCCGTAGCCACGATCATAGGTGCGTGCAATGTGTGCCAGCTTGCGCAGCTGGGGCGACGAGAGCATGCCGTAAGGAATGGCGACACGCAGCATCGGCGCGTGGCGCTGTATATACAGACCGTTTTGCAGGCGCAGCGGTCGGAATTCATCGTCGCTCAGTTCGCCGGCCAGATAACGGCGGGTTTGATCGCGAAACTGGCGCGCCCGCTCGTTGATGATCTTCTGGTCGATCTCGTCGTAGATGTACATGTATCGTCCTGTGGTTCAGCTTTTTTGATATTGTCGGCAGCCCCGGAATCCGGCCGCGCGCCACTATACCAGTAATCAATTTTGCGAATAACTACAATTTATTTATGTATTTAGCTGCAATGCCAGGCCAACGGCCAACACCGGCTGCATGGCCTGACTGCCAATCAAATCACACCGCAGCATGCAACGCCGCAAACGATGCCCGCCGGCATTGATTCAGATCTTCCTGACGTGCAGGCCACACTCCTTGGTTTCCGGGTTTTCCCACCACCAACGGCCGGCGCGCACGTCTTCACCCATCGAAATGGCGCGGGTGCAAGGGGCACAGCCAATCGACGGATAATGTTTGTCGTGTAATTCGTTGTACGGCACCTTGTTGGCGCGGATGTATTCCCAGACTTCTTTTTCCGTCCACTCGATCAGCGGGTTGAATTTTTCCATACCGTTGTCCTTGTCGAACTCCTGCTCACCCAGATCGGTGCGGGTGGTGGATTGCTGGGCACGCAGGCCGGTGATCCAGGCCTTCTTGCCGGCCAGCGCGCGTTTCAACGGTTCGATCTTGCGGATGTGGCAGCACGCCTTGCGCTGCTCGATCGAGTTGTAAAACGCGTTGATGCCATTGGCTGCCACCCAGGCTTCGGTCTTTTCGGTGTTGGGGAAATACACCTTGATCGGCGCTGCCGGGTAGGCTTCACCGGTTTTCTGCAGCAGCGTATAGGTTTCGGCCGGCAGACGACCGGTGTCGAGACTGAAAATTTCAATATTCAGGCCGTTGCGGGCGATCAGATCGGTGATCACCATATCTTCCGCACCCAGGCTGTTGGCGAATACGGCAGGGCTGTATTCGGCGGCAATACGCGTCAGCAGCGCAGTGGCACGCTGGATTTTGTCGTCGAGGCTCATATGGGTTTCTCCAGAAATCAGGGGCGCGATAGTATCAATTATTACTGCTTGGAGGCTGTTTACGATCAGGGCGGTGCAGCACGATCGTGGACAGCCTTTACATTACCAGCTTGGTGCCGACGATTCCCAGCATCACCGCCAGTAAAGGGCGCAGGTATTTATCCGGCACGCCACCCGAGAGGCGGCTGCCGACGTAGATGCCCGGCAGCGAGCCCAGCAGCAGGTTGCCCAGCAGATGCCAGTCCATATTGCCCAGACCCGCGTGGCCCAGGCCTGCAATCAGTGTCAGCGGCACCGCATGGGCAATCTCGGTGCCCACCAGACGGGTGGTTTTCATCAACGGGTAGAGCATGAACAGTGCCACGGTGCCCAGCGCGCCGGCGCCGATTGAAGTCAGCGTCACCAGCACACCCAGCACTACGCCGGTTACCACGGTGGCGCCCAGTTGTGCCTTGCGTGGCATGTTGATCCAGCCCGGTGCCGCCTTGTGGGCGAAGTTCAGCAGTTGTTGCTTGAAAATGATCGCCAGTGCAGTCAGCATCAGCGCAAAACCCAGGCTGCGCTTGATAATGGCGTTCAGCGTGTGTACGTCCGGATTCCAGGTGTGCAGCACCCACAGGGTGAGCAGTGCGGCCGGCAGGCTGCCCAGTGCCAGCCAGCCCGTCAGATGCCAGTCGATGTTGCGTTGCCGGTGGTGCACCAGCACGCCGCCCGCCTTGGTGATGGCTGCGTAGAGCAGATCGGTGCCGACTGCAGTGGCCGGGTTGATACCAAAAAACAGCAGGATGGGGGTCATCAGCGAGCCGCCACCCACGCCGGTCATGCCGACGATAAAGCCCACTGCCAGACCGGAGATTACGTAGACCAGTTCCATCTGCTGCCTTGGTATGCCAAAAGAGCGGCAATGATAACAACCGGGCTTATAATCAACAAAGAACCATGTGTTAGAGTGATATAACCAATAGTAATTTGAGGCCGCAATGAACCTGCAACAATTGCGTTATCTGGTTGAAGTTGCGAAACAGGGGCTGAATTTTTCGGATGCAGCAGAGAAGCTGCACACCTCGCAGCCAGGCATCAGCAAGCAGATTCGCTTGCTGGAAGAGGAACTGGGCGTACCGATTTTCATCCGCAACGGCAAGCGTGTGACCGATGTCACACCGCCGGGCCGGCAAATCCTGCAGATTGCCGAGCGCATTCTGTGTGAGGCAAAAAACCTCAAGGGCGTGGGTGATGAATTTGCCAATGAGCAAAGCGGCAGCCTGACCATTGCCACCACCCACACCCAGGCGCGTTATGCCTTGCCCAAAGTCATCAAGCGTTTTGTTGAAAGGTATCCGCAGGTGCGCCTGAGCATCAAGCAGGGCAGCCCGCTGCAGATTTGCGAAATGGTGGTCAACGGCGAGGCCGATCTGGCGATTGCCACCGAAGGCATCGAGCGTTTCTCCGATCTGGCGATGTTGCCGTGTTACGACTGGAACCGCAGCGTAGTGGTGCCGGCAGACCATCCCTTGCTCAGCCTCGGTCATCCGCTGACACTGGCAGACATCGGCAATTACCCGATCATCACCTACGATTTCGCCTTCACCGGCCGCTCACGCATCAACCGTGCCTTTGAAGAGGCCGGCATCGAACCGAATGTGGTGCTGACAGCCATCGACACCGACGTGATCAAGACCTATGTCGGACTGGGCCTGGGCGTGGGGATTATTGCCTCGATGGCATTCGAGCCAAAGCGCGACACGCAACTGCGCCGTATCGATGCCAGCCACCTGTTTGAAGCCTCAACCACCCGCATCGGCATCCGCAAGAATGCCTATCTGCGCGGCTAGGTGTTTGCTGTTATTGAACTGTTTGCACCGCATCTGCATAAAGAACAGATACAACAGGCGATGGGGCGCAGTGAGGAAGAAGAATAACGGTACAGCCCTCATGCAACCGGCCTGCAAGCCGCTCTGGTAGCGGGCTGCAGACCGGCCTGCAAGGCAGTGCCAGAGCGGCTCGCAGGCCTTCTGCCGTCACCTCAGTTTTTCGGCCCGTAGTTGGCCATCAACACCGCAATCGCGCATGAGGTAATCCGGGCCGGGGCGCTGTCGGCGCGGCTGGTGAGCACAATCGGCACCTTGGCGCCGAGCACGATGCCGGCGGTGTGGGCGTCGGCCAGGTATTCCAGCTGCTTTGCCAGCATGTTTCCCGATTCCAGATCCGGCACCATCAGGATATCTGCCTGACCTGCCACCGGCGAAATGATGCCCTTGGTGCGCGCAGCTTCGGCAGAAATCGCATTGTCGAATGCCAGCGGGCCATCAAGAATGCCGCCCGTGATCTGTTTGCGGTCAGCCATCTTGCACAATGCGGCAGCGTCGAGCGTAGCGCGCATCTTGGTGTTGACGGTTTCCACTGCGGCGAGGATCGCCACTTTCGGCATTTCGGTACCCAATGCATGCGCCAGATCGATGGCGTTCTGGATGATGTAGCGTTTTTCGTCCAGCGAAGGTTCGATATTGATTGCCGCATCGGTAATCAGCAGCGGGCGCGGGTAGGTCGGCACGTCCATCACGAACACATGGCTCAGGCGGCGATCGGTGCGGATGCCTTTATCCTTGTGGATCACCGCACCCAGCAGTTCGTCGGTGTGCAGACTGCCTTTCATGATCGAGCTGGCCTTGCCGGCACGCACCAGATCCACGGCCATTTCGGCGGCTGCATGGCTGTGCTCGGCATGGCAGACCTGCAGGCCGGAAATATCGATATCGTGTTGCTCGGCCACGGCACGGATACGGCTTTCCACGCCAATCAGCAGCGGCACGATCAGGCCCATGCGCGCCGCTTCCACTGCGCCCAGCAGCGATTCGCGATCACACGGATGCACCACTGCCATTGGCATCGGCGGCAAGGCCAGTGCGCGTTCGATAAAGCCGCGATGGCTGCCGCGCGGGTCTTTCTTGCGCACCATCTGCGCTTCTGGCTTGGCCTGGCGGATTTTCTGATCCGGCGCGGTAACGTGCACCTCGCCCGCCACCACCACATCACCATGCTGGTTGATGCAGGCACAATCAAACGCAATGTGGCGATTGCTCTCGTTTTTGGTGGTAACGGTGCAGGTTGCAGTCAGCGTGTCGCCGACACTCACGCCATGTTTGAACTGCAGCGTCTGGCCGATGAACTGGGTGCCGGGGCCGGGCAACTGGCGGCCCAGAATATGTGAAATCAGCGAGCCCCCCCACATCGCACGCCCCACCAACTGGTGGATATCGTCCGACTGCGCGGCCTCATCGACCATCGCCGGGTTGACGTCACCCGACATCACCGCAAACAGGCGGATTTCGTCATAAGTCAGGGTTTTGATCAGCGAGGCTGAATCACCCACGTTGATTTCGTCAAAGGTACGGTTTTCAATAAAGTCCATGTGTGGCTCGCAAAAGTGTGGCTTGGCCGGTTGTTGATGCTGCCCCCGCAGCAGGCGGCAATCAACAAACGCCAAAAAGCTGAAATGGATAAGCCTGGACAGATAATGTTGCGCTGCAGCGAAAAGGTCAACAGCAGAGCTTAACCATCGTCAACAAGCTGGCAGTTTATGCCAGCAAGTGTGTCATTTTGCGTTCTTGACGCTGATTAAGCGCTGCTGCACCATGTCGCAAAATAATTGACGTTAACGTCAATTTGCAGACATTACGAGAACCGAGGAGACAGGCATGGCCGTTACAACCGTCAAATTACTGATCAATGGCGAGTGGGTGGAATCCAGCGCCAACCAATGGCATGAGGTGATCAACCCGGCCACGCAAGAGGTGCTGGCCCGCGTGCCGTTTGCCACCCACGACGAGCTGAACGCGGCGGTAGCCGCAGCCAAGGCTGCATTCAAAACCTGGCGCCTGACGCCCATCGGCGCCCGTGCACGGATTTTTCTCAAGCTGCAGCAACTGATCCGCGAAAACATGGCTGACCTGGCAGCCACCCTCACCAGCGAGCAGGGCAAAACCTTGGCTGATGCCGAGGGCGATATTTTCCGTGGGCTGGAAGTGGTGGAACACGCCGCCAATATTGGCACGCTGCAAATGGGCGAATTTGCCGAAAACGTTGCCGGCGCGGTGGATACCTATACCTTGCAACAGCCGCTGGGCGTGTGTGCCGGCATCACGCCGTTCAACTTCCCGGCGATGATCCCGCTGTGGATGGTCCCGATGGCCATCGCCTGCGGCAACACCTTTGTTCTCAAATGTTCCGAGCAAGATCCGCTGGTGACGATGAAACTGGTGCAACTGGCGCTGGATGCCGGCATTCCGCCCGGCGTGCTGAACGTGGTGCACGGCGGCGAGGCCATCGTCAACGGCCTGTGTGATCATCCGGACATCAAGGCGGTCAGCTTCGTCGGCTCGACCCGCGTCGGCACCCACGTGTATCACCGCGCCTCGAACGCCGGCAAACGTGTGCAGTGCATGATGGGCGCCAAAAACCACGCGGTAGTGATGCCCGATGCCAACAAGGAGCAAACGCTGAACGCCCTGGTCGGCGCCGGTTTCGGCGCGGCCGGGCAGCGTTGCATGGCAACCTCGGTGGCGGTGCTGGTGGGCGAGGCCAACAACTGGATTGCCGACATCGTTGCCAAGGCCAAAACCCTGCGCGTCGGCCCCGGCAAGGATAACCCCGACCTCGGCCCGGTGATCTCCTGCAACGCCAAACAACGTATCGAACACCTGATCCAGCAAGGCGTGGAGCATGGCGCCAAGCTGGAGCTGGATGGCCGC
>JAUPTR010000021.1 GCA_030917985.1 Pseudomonadota bacterium
TTTGGAAATGGAATCTGTCGCTTCCGGTTTTGCGTTGCATCTTGCCTCAATCTCACAGGAAAGGATCAACGTGAGTCTTACCCCTATCAAAAAAACATTCCAGTATGGCCAACAGCAAGTTACTTTGGAAACGGCCGAAATAGCACGTCAGGCCAGTGGCGCCGTGATGGTGCACATGGGCGATACCGTGGTGCTGGTGACCGTGGTTGGCGCCAAGAACGTCAAGCCGGGTCAGGACTTCTTCCCGCTGACCGTTGATTACATGGAGCGTACTTACGCTGCCGGCCGTATTCCAGGTGGCTTCTTCAAGCGTGAAGGTCGTCCGTCGGAAAAGGAAATCCTGACTTCGCGCCTGATCGACCGCCCGCTGCGTCCGCTGTTCCCGGAAGGTTTCTACAACGAAGTACAAGTGGTTGCGACCGTAATGTCGGTAGATCCGGAAATTGATTCCGACATCCCGGCAATGCTGGGTGCATCTGCCGCGCTGGCGATTTCCGGCATCCCGTTTGACGGCCCGATTGGCGCTGCCCGCGTGGGTTACGCTGACGGCCAGTACATCCTCAATCCGACCAAAACCCAGCTGGAAACCACTCAGCTGAATCTGGTGGTTGCCGGCACTCAGCAGGCTGTGCTGATGGTTGAGTCGGAAGCGCAGGAATTGTCCGAAGCTGTGATGTTGGGCGCCGTTGTTTACGGCCACGAGCAGATGCAGAATGCCATCAACGCCATCAATGAACTGGCTGATGAAGTGAACCCGGTTCTGTGGGACTGGCAGCCGGCAGAAAAAGACGAAGCGCTGATCGCCAAGATGAAAGAGCTGTGCGAAGCCGATCTGAACCAGGCTTATCGCATCAAGCAGAAGCAGGCGCGTTCGACCAAGGTCGATGAAATCCGCGATCGCGTGATGGCTGCGTTGATCACCGAAGACATGGATACCAAACAGGTCAACCACACCAAATCGGTGTTTTTCGATCTGGAAGCGAAAATCGTCCGTGGCCAGATTCTGGCTGGTGAGCCGCGTATCGATGGCCGTGATACCCGCACTGTACGCCCGATCTCCATCCGCACCGGCGTCTTGCCGCGCACTCACGGTTCGGTTCTGTTCACTCGTGGTGAAACCCAGGCGCTGGTAGTCGCCACACTGGGCACCAAAACCGATGAACAGATCATTGATGCCTTATCGGGCGAATACACCGAACGCTTCATGCTGCATTACAACTTCCCACCGTATTCGACGGGTGAAACCGGTCGTGTTGGTTCGCCGAAGCGTCGGGAAATCGGTCATGGGCGTCTGGCCAAGCGTGCACTGGTGGCCGTGTTGCCGAAGCAGGAAGACTTCAGTTACTCGATGCGCGTGGTATCGGAAATCACCGAATCCAACGGTTCCTCGTCGATGGCATCGGTATGTGGTGGCTGTCTGTCGCTGATGGATGCCGGTGTGCCGCTGAAAGATCACGTGGCAGGTATCGCCATGGGCCTGATCAAGGATGGCAACCGCTTTGCCGTGTTGACCGACATCTTGGGTGACGAAGATCACCTGGGTGATATGGACTTCAAGGTGGCCGGCACCGAAAACGGTGTAACTGCGCTGCAGATGGACATCAAGATCAACGGCATCACCAAGGAAATCATGAAGGTGGCGCTGGATCAGGCAAAAGAAGGCCGCCTGCACATCCTCGGCATCATGAAGGGTGCCTTGGGCGAAGCGCGCCAGGAAGTCTCGCAACACGCGCCTCGGCTGTACACCATGAAGATCAATCCGGAGAAAATCCGTGATGTGATCGGCAAGGGTGGTTCGGTGATCCGTGCGCTGACCGAAGAAACCGGCACGCAGATCGACATCGCTGAAGACGGCACCATCACCATCGCTTCGGTGACTGGCGAAGGCGCCGATGCCGCTCGCAAGCGCATTGAGCAGATCACCGCAGAAGTGGAAATCGGCCGTGTTTACGAAGGAACTGTGGTCAAGATTCTGGAGTTCGGCGCCATCGTCAACATCATGCCGGGTCGTGATGGTCTGCTGCACGTGTCGCAAATCGCCAACGAACGTGTCAACAAGGTGGATGACTACGTCAAGGAAGGTCAGCAGGTTCGCGTCAAGGTGCTGGAGCAGGATGACAAGGGCAAGATCCGCCTGTCGATGAAAGCACTGCTGGCAGAGGCTGCTGCCGCTGCGCAGGCAGAGCAGGCTGCGCCGGCCGCTGAATAAGCGTTGCTGAGCCGCTAGACAAGGCCCCGAATTGCTCGGGGCCTTTTTTGTATGGATGGTGTATTTAATTTCCGGTTGCTGTCATGCGTATCAACCCTCGCAAAACTCCGTCTTTATCGATTTCCCTCTTGAGCGGCTCGCCGCACAAGCGCTTGTATGCCGGCCTGAGCGTGTTGCTGATGTTGTGTTATGCGAGCTGGCAGCACTATGGCCCTTCCTCTTCTGGCCCGTTATCCAGCCGTATCAGCGGCACAGTGGTGGCGGTTGCCGATGGCGATACCATCACCGTGCTCGATGCCTCGCAGCGGCAACACAAAATCCGTTTTGCCTTTGTTGATGCCCCCGAAAAGACGCAGCCTTATGGTCAGCTTGCAAAACAGGTGTTGGCTGGCAAGGTATTCCGGCAGCAAGTGAGCGTTGATGTGCTTGAGCAGGACAAATATGGCCGAAACGTTGGCCGGGTGTGGCTGAATGGTGAAGATATCAACTTCAGCCAATTGCTTGCCGGGTTGGCCTGGCACTATCAGTTTTTTGCCCGCAAGAGTCAGGGCCGTGACGAGTTCAAGCGTTATGAGGCCGGCCAGCAGCAAGCGCAACAGCAGCGATTGGGTCTGTGGCAGGCCGCTACGCCAGTGCCGCCCTGGGATTATCGCCGCAACCGTAAGCAGGCAGCAGGCGGCGAATGAGCAGCGCAGCATTGATGACAGCGCAACAGGCGCGGGTGCTGGGTGGCTTCTATTTTTTCTATTTTGCCTTTGTGGGTGCCTTTTCGCCTTACTGGGGGTTGTATCTGCAGTCATTGCATTTTTCTGCCTGGCAGATCGGTGTATTGATGTCGTTGACCCAGGTGATGCGGATCTTTGCGCCCAATGTCTGGGGCTGGGTGGCGGATCGCAGTGGCAAGCGTGCGGCCATCGTGCGGCTGGCGGCATTAATCAGCGCCGCCAGCTTTGCCGGCGTATTTGCCGGCCAGAGTTTTGCATGGCTGTTTGTGGCGCTGGCGATCATGAGCTTTTTCTGGAGTGCCTCACTGCCGCTGGTAGAGGCAACCACGCTCTCTTTGCTTGGTAGTCAGGCCGGGCGTTACAGCCGCATCCGGGTCTGGGGGTCAGTGGGCTTTGTTGTTGCAACAGTGGTGATTGGTCATCTGCTTGAGCGGTTTGGCGTTGCTTACTTGCCTTCAAGTGTCATGTTGCTGGTGGTGGGCATTGCGGTGTATGCCTGGTTCATCCCCGAAGCGCCGGTTGCCAAACATGCCGTAGATGGCGGCAGTCTGTGGGATATCTTGCGGCAGCCTGCGGTGGTCGCGCTGTTTTTGTCCTGTTTTTTCATGGCGTTGACCCACGGCCCGTATTACACCTTTTACTCGATTAACCTGGCCGAGCATGGTTATAGCGAAAGCGCCATTGGTTATTTGTGGTCGATTGGTGTGCTGGCAGAAATCGGCGCGTTTTTGCTGATGCCGCGTCTTGTTGATTGGCTGGGGCTAAGGCGCTTATTCCTGCTCGGGCTGCTGCTGGCGGTATTGCGCTTTCTGATGATTGCCTGGCTGGCGCAGTCAACGCTGGCCATGGCGCTGGCGCAGATACTCCACGCAACAACATTCGGCACCCATCACGCCGCGTCGATTGCATTGATCCACCGCTTTTTCCAGGGTAAACACCAGGCACGCGGGCAGGCTTTGTATATCAGCGCCTCGTTTGGCCTGGGCGGTACGCTGGGCGGCCTGGCGACGGGTGCGTTGTGGACATTGCTGGGCGCGCCGTGGATCTTTACGCTGGCGGCACTTTCCGCTGCGATCGGGTTGTGGCTGGCGCAGCGCTGGCTCAGATTCTGAATGACTGGCCTGCAAGCAGCTCTGGTATTGGCTTGCAGGCCAGCCTGCAGCCCAATACCGATGCGCCCTGCAGGCGATCACTTTTTGTGTGTATAGCGCATTGTCGCTTGAGTGCTCCGGTTTGATCTGACGTCACTGATCCGGTTGCAGTGCAGCAAAAAACCACGCTGCCCGGCCGGAAATGCACGGTTTCTGTGTATAATCGTCGACTCACATTTGCATTCAAGAAGCAAGATATGGCCGGCAAAACGCTCTACGACAAACTCTGGGAAAACCATGTGGTGCATCAGGAAGCTGACGGCACCGCATTGCTGTATATCGACCGTCACCTGATCCACGAAGTCACCAGCCCGCAGGCGTTCGAAGGCCTGAAACTGGCTGGGCGCAAGCCGTGGCGCATTTCCTCGATTGTGGCAACTGCCGATCACAATACCCCGACCGATCACTGGGATCAGGGGATTCAAGACCCGATTTCGCGCCAGCAGGTAGAAACGCTGGATGCCAACATTCGTGAAGTCGGCTCGCTGGCTTACTTTCCGTTCAAGGACAAGGGCCAGGGCATTGTCCACGTGGTAGGCCCGGAGCAGGGCGCAACCTTGCCAGGGATGACCGTCGTCTGTGGTGATAGCCACACCTCGACCCATGGCGCGTTTGCCTGTCTGGCACACGGCATTGGCACTTCCGAAGTGGAACACGTGCTGGCTACGCAAACGCTGGTGGCAAAAAAGTCCAAAGCCATGTTGATCCGTGTTGACGGTGAACTGGGCAAGGGCGTAACTGCCAAAGATGTGGCACTGGCCATTATCGGCAAGATCGGCACCGCCGGCGGCACCGGTTACGCAGTTGAGTTCGGCGGCTCGGCGATTCGCAGCCTGAGCATGGAAGGCCGTATGACACTGTGCAATATGGCCATCGAAGGTGGTGCCCGTGCCGGCATGGTTGCGGTTGATGAAAAAACCATCGATTACGTTAAAGATCGTCCGTTTGCGCCGCAAGGCGATATCTGGACCAGGGCCGTGGAATTCTGGCGCACGCTGGTGTCTGATGCCGACGCAGAGTTCGACGCGGTAGTGGAGCTGAACGCCGAAGAGATTTTGCCGCAAGTGACCTGGGGCACTTCGCCGGAAATGGTGACCACGGTTGACGGTTGTGTGCCCGATCCGGCGCAGGAAGCCGATCCGGTGAAAAAAGGTGGCATTGAACGCGCCCTTAAATACATGGGCCTGGAAGCCAATACCCCGATCACGCAGATTCCGGTCGACAAGGTGTTTATCGGCTCTTGCACCAACTCACGCATTGAAGACTTGCGTGCTGCTGCAGAAGTGGCCAAGGGCCACAAGAAAGCCGCTAACGTCAAGGCGGTGCTGGTGGTGCCGGGCTCCGGTCTGGTCAAGGCACAGGCAGAAGCCGAAGGTCTGGACAAAGTATTTATCGAGGCGGGTTTCGAATGGCGCCAGCCGGGCTGCTCGATGTGTCTGGCAATGAATGCCGACCGCCTGGAGCCGGGCGAGCGTTGCGCATCGACATCCAACCGCAATTTTGAAGGACGTCAGGGGCAGGGTGGGCGCACCCATC